>SVKD01000004.1 GCA_015068645.1 Oscillospiraceae bacterium | reverse complement strand
GAAAACCAGATATATGTAATTCTCTTATCATCAGTTACTTCACCTCTAAATAAAATATCCAAAAACCTTATTTTTACTAATTCTTAATTTATAGTTCATATATACTAAATTCTGTATATTCATCTATCTTTCGACAAAATTCTTACTCGTGTCAAGACAGGATTAAAAAGTAATTGCTATAAAATTGGCGCAAATGAGTTCTGCTAATTCACACGGATTCAATTTTAATTGCATCCCGATTTTCCCTGCGCTGACATAGAAGTATTCTAATTCTTTTGCGGATTCATCAATCACCGTCTGAAACTGTTTTTTCATCCCCACAGGAGAGCAACCGCCTCGGATATAACCTGTAATTTTGTTGATGTCCTTTACTGCAATCATTTCCACGGATTTTTCACCCACGGATTTTGCAGCAGCTTTTAAATCCAGTTCTTTTGCTACGGGAATCACAAACACAAAATAATTTTTTGATTTTCCTTGCGTCACCAGAGTTTTATATACAAATTTTGGGTCCTGACCGATTTTTCCTGCAACGGTTACTCCGTCCAAAGCACCGTCGGAGGCATCGTAAGTTTCCACAGAATATGAAATTGTTTGTTTGTCTAATATACGCATTGCATTTGTTTTTTCCATAATTTTTTGTTACCTTTCCAAAAATAGACACTCTGAGATTGGAGTGTCTATTTTATCATATTAAGATTCAAACTGTTTTAAATAAGTTCCCATATCCACGGTAATGCCTTTTTTACGGGCATCCTCCGCAGCAAAACAAATCAGATGACTCATGCAGGATACTTTTAAATCGGAAATGGAATCAGAGGGCTGTCCTAATGCCAGATAATCATATAAATCTGCCATAATGCCCATATCTCCACCGCCGTGTCCGCCGGCAATGGTCTGGTCAAATCCTGCTTCAGGTTGATAAACAGAAGTGGTTTCGTGGGTTTTAAAGCTATAGAAAGTGACAGACTGTTCTTCCATATCCGCACGAAGTTCCCCTTCGGTTCCCATAATGGTGGTCACTCGACCGCCTTTATTGAAGCCGGACATAGTTAAAGAAGCATATTTATCTTCCCCAAACTGCATATTCACAATCTGATGGTCCACCACATCATTATCGCACTGATACACGCATCTGCCGTAAGGAGATGTTTTTAAGATTTCATCTAATTCTTCATCAGTGGGGTCAAATTTATTGGCAACAATCGCACGGAAATGCTGGACCTCAGCTGTGGGAAGACGGTATAAATCGGGAGCATAGTAATAGCAGGTGTCTTTATGAGGACATCCGTCCAGACAGCGTTTGGGAGCACCTTCCGGTTTATTCTTTTCGCAAAAATAAGAAAGCGTACCCACAGATTGCACTTTAGTGCAAAGTTCCCCTACCAACCACTGCAATAAATCGGTATCATGACAACATTTTGCCAGAAGCATGGGAGAAGATTCGGATTCTTTTCTCCAGTTCCCTCTCACATAGCTATGACTGATATGTACATTGCCGACGCCCTCGGTATGAATCATATTCATAATTTCGCCCATATTGCCGTCTGCAATAAATTTTTTGATTGCTTTATAGAACGGAGTATAGCGAAGCACGTGACAAACCACGCTTTTTACACCGTGTTCTTCTGCTGCACGATACATTTTATAACATTCTTCGGGAGAAACAGAAATCGGTTTCTCCATCAGCAAATCATATTTCTTTTCCATTGCCAAAAGCGCCGGTTCATAATGCATTTTATCCTGAGTGCAAATCATGGCAATATCCGCAAATTTGGGAAGTGCTAAAATTTCTTCGTAGCTCTCATAGCAATTTTCCTGCGGCACGTTATATAAATCTCTTAAATATTCTCGTTTTTCACGGATGGGTTCTGCAATCCCAACCAACTTAAATTTTTCGGGGTTCTGCTGCAAATATTTCAAATAACTGCTGCCACGGTCTCCCCCGCCAATTAAAATCAGTGATAACTGTTTCATAATGATTCCTAGTTTCCTTTCTGCGAGTAATTCCCTAGTTGTGAAGTGTTTTAAAATGTTCCATACACTGTTTCATACAAATTCCGCAAACCGAACCGCGTCCAATGTGCATAAACTGCTTTTTCATATAATCAGAACAGGCTTTTCGATCCAGAAGAGACAAATCGGGGTCGTCCCAACTGAATTTTTTACCATATAATGCCTGAGCGGGACAGTTTTTGACACAGAGGTTGCATCCGTCACAAAGGTCTTCCGACAGTGGCTCTCCCGTAGCTAACGGCAAATTAGTAAACACTGTTCCAAGTCGAATGGCAGGACCGTATTGTTTGTGTAGAAACAAAGCATTTTTTCCAATTGTTCCAAGCCCTGCATAAACGGCTGCCTTTTTGTGAGAATATTCACCTGCATAGGTATTATGACCGTTTACAGTCTGGGAAGCAGGAATGG
The DNA here is from genome assembly GCA_015068645.1 of Oscillospiraceae bacterium. Classification (NCBI taxonomy): domain Bacteria; kingdom Bacillati; phylum Bacillota; class Clostridia; order Eubacteriales; family Oscillospiraceae; species Oscillospiraceae bacterium. The sequence goes on along the minus strand of SVKD01000004.1, from coordinate 136,744 downwards.
GAAAGTATAATCCTCCCTGCTCTTCAATTTTCTGTCCGCACAACAGACCTAAACGGTCAATCAAAGCGTTGGCAGTTTTATAGTGATTAAAGTACGTATAAGTGGGTGCTGTGTCAATCTGAGAAATCACAAAATCAGAAAGTTTTACTACGATAGAAACTGCATATTCCAAAGAATCGTAAGACACTTTGGCAAATCCAACATCCGATGCTCCATTTCTAATTAAAAATTCTTTTAAATCCTTAGTAAACTGTTCCATGATTCCCTCATTGCAGCACATTTTTCAAATGATTGATTTTCGCGATTTTCAACCATCCTTTTGATGGCAGGCGAACCTCAACCACATCAAATCTGCATTCACATTCTCCACCGTGACGCGCCAGATAATACCGCGCACTTTTCATCATATGTTGCTGCTTATAAAAAGAAACCGCCTCAGCAGGGGTTCCGTATTCTTCACTGGTTCTGGTTTTCACTTCCACAAAAACAAGACAGTCCTTCTCTTTAGCAATCAAATCAATTTCTCCGGCTTTGGTGCGGTAATTGGATTCTAAAATCTGATACCCTCGCCGTTTCAAATAGTTTTTTGCCTTGGTTTCGCCTTGTTTTCCAATACTCTGGCGATATTTTTCCATATCATTTCTCCAGAATTTTCTTTAAAAATGTTTTTCTGTGAATGGGAGTAATCCCGTGTTGTTCAATGGCTTCGTAATGAGCTTTGGTTCCATAGCCTTTATGTTTTAAGAAACCATATTCGGGATACTGCTTATCATATTCTTCCATCAGGCGGTCTCGGGTCACTTTTGCCAGAATGGATGCACAAGCAATAGAATAAGATTTGGAATCTCCTTTTACCACCATCTGATTAGGAGTAGTAATCCCCTTATTACGGTTACCGTCTATCAAGGCAAAATCTGCTTTTACAGTTAAATTATTGATAGCAGTTTCCATCGCCTTCAGTGTGGCATTTAAAATATTGATTTCATCAATTTCTTCATTATCAATGAGACATACGTGATAAGCGATAGCTTCCTTTATAATCTGCTCATACAGAACTTCTCTTTTCTTTTCGGTGAGTTTTTTGGAATCGTTTACTCCTTCAATACGAGAATCTTTCGGCATAATCACCGCTGCAGCCGCAACCGGTCCACAAAGAGGACCTCTGCCCGCTTCGTCCACACCACAGATATACTGATAAGTTTTACCGTCTCCAATGAGTTCTAATTCGTCAATAAACTCGCTCATAAATCCTCCGGAATTTCTAAACTCAGTTTCCCAAAACGTCCATTTTTAAAATCATCTAACACGGCGTTGGCACAGCGTTCGTAATCGGGATCATTTTTCTTGAATATATATCCTCGTTTCAAGGCAATTTTTTCATAAACAGTCAGTTTATCATCAAATTCTTCCAGTGTGATTTTATAACGTTCTGCAAGAGCCTCAGAATGATTGGTAAGAAGATAATCAATCAGATAAACACCCAGTTCTTCCACATCTAAAATCTGACTTTTAATTGCGCCGGTAAAGGCAAGATGCAAAGATACTGTTTCATCGCCCAACTTGGGCCATAAAATTCCGGGAGTATCCATCAGCTCAATTTCGTTGGATACTTTTACCCATTGCTTATGCACAGTAACACCGGGACGGTCTTCCGTTTTTAAGCGTTTATTATTGGCAATCCGATTGATAAAAGACGATTTCCCGGAGTTCGGAATTCCAACCACCATAATTCGAATCGGTTTAAATACCCCTTTTTCACGGTTACGATCAAGCTTTTCTTTCAAAAGTTCCTTTAAATCAGAAGGAATCCGTTTTAGCCCTTCCCCTGTTTCACAATTCACTTTTAAAGCTAAAATTCCCTGTTCCTTGTAATAGGAAACCCAGCGGTCTGTAATAACATCATCAGCCATATCAGATTTATTTAACAACACAATTTTGGGCTTATTCTTGCAAAGTTCATCAATATCAGGATTTTTGGAGGACACAGGAATTCTTGCATCCAACACTTCCACCACAGCATCCACTAATTTTAAATCCTCGGAAATTAAGCGTTTGGTTTTCGCCATATGACCGGGATACCAGTTGATATTCATAAGAATCCTCCGGATTGTTTTTTCTGTAATCGTTTAACGGATGGGACCAATCTGATTGAGGGGCCAGATTCTGAAAATGGCTTTCCCTTTAATAGAATCGTATTCAACCATACCAACACGCATGGTATCACGGCTATCATCACTGTTGTTTCGGTTATCTCCCAATACAAACACATGACCCTCCGGCACTGTCTGGGGTCCCTCAAAGGTCCCTAATCTGGTTATATGAATTTTCTCAGCTATGTAAGATTCTTCTAATTTCTCGTCATTTACATACACATCAAAAAATTCTCCGGTTTCATCCGGCTTGATATCCACGGTATCACCGGGAGTAGCAATTACTCGTTTAATGTAGGCTTTATTATCCCCTTTGGGATCAAACACAACCACATCTCCTTTTTTGGGAGAATAGCCCAACTTAAAGAGCACCAATTTATTCTGATGATGCAAAGTGGGTTCCATGGAGATGCCGTTTACATCAACAATCTGGCCTACAAAGGTAATCAGTAACATTGCAACCAATGCCGCAATACCCAGACAATAAATCCATTCCAGAAGTTCTTGCTTCCAGGTCTTTTTTTCTTTCTGAACAGTTGGAATTACGTTTTCTTCTTCAAAATTCATTTTGGAGTATCCTTTCTTTAAAAAACACATTTGATTTGTGTTGTAAAAACACTTCTCATTTTACCATTATTTTATCAAATGATGGGATAGATGTCAACCGCTTTCAAATATTTTTATGATTTTGTTGTAATTGTTATTGACTAATTTGTCATTTTATTGTAAAATAAAATGAAAGTCTATATAAAATGTTAGGATGATATGCCTCTTTTTTTATTGGCTCCAACTATTTTTTTTGCAAAGGAGATTAAAATACATATGGAAAAAACAAAATTATCTCAGGAATATATTGCTCATTTAGCCGAAAAAGTAGGAGAATTTTCTCAGATTGATTCCTCTCTTTACGGAAAATATGATGTAAAAAGAGGTCTTCGTAACGCCAACGGAACCGGTGTTCTGGTTGGGTTAACCACCGTTGGTAATGTCAGCAGTTATATTATTGAAAATGATGAAAAGATAGCGATTCCCGGTAAACTTTCCTATCGAGGTATCGAAATCCGTGATATTATTGCCGGTTTAAAAGGCAAAAGAATGGGCTTCGAAGAAGTTATTTTCTTGCTTTTATTCTCCAAGTTACCCACCAAAGAAGAATTTGAAATCTTCTGTGAAAATATTGCCGAATACCGTGAGTTACCTGAAGGCTTCACCGAAGATATGATTTTGAAAGCACCCAGCAAAGATATTATGAATAAACTGGCACGTGGTGTATTAGCTTTATATTCTTATGATAAAAATCCCGATGACACCAGCATCCCAAATGTTATCAGCCAGATTATCAAATTGGTTTCCTGCTTAAGCACCATTGCTGCATACGGTTATCAGGCAAAACGCCATTACTTTGATGATAAAAGTTTGGTTCTTCATCGTTGCAAGAAAGAATATTCCATTGCAGAAAATTTTCTGCATTTGATTCGTACCAACAGAAAGTTTTCTCCGCTTGAAGCAGAAATTTTAGATTTGATGCTGATTTTACATGCAGAACATGGCGGCGGTAACAACTCCACCTTCACATCTCACGTGGTAACCTCTTCCGGTACTGACGTATATTCTGCAATTGCAGCGGCAATCGGTTCCTTAAAAGGCCCCCGTCACGGCGGTGCTAACATCAAGGTTGTAGAAATGATGGAAGACTTATGTGAAAATGTGGAACATTGGGACAACGATGACGAAATCATGGCACATTTAACAAATATTCTGGATAAAAAAGCATATGATAAAAGCGGTCTGATTTACGGCATGGGCCATGCGGTTTACACCATTTCTGATCCTCGTGCAGAATTGCTCCGAGAAAAAGCAAAAGAATTAGCAGAAGAAAAAGGTGCTATGGATCAATTCCGCGTATATGAAGCTGTGGAACGGTTAGCCCCCATTGTTATCAACCGTAAAACCAGTAAAGATATCTGCGCTAACGTGGACTTATATTCCGGATTTGTATATCAGATGTTAAACATTCCGAAAGAACTTTTTACTCCCTTATTTGCTATTTCCAGAATCGCAGGCTGGGGGGCACATATTATTGAAGAAATCTCTATGAATAAAAAGATTATGCGTCCTGCATACAAATGCGTTTCCAAAGACACCAAATACATCCCCTTAGAAGAACGTGAATAAACCTTCTTTTTCTTTTACTCTCCGATTAAAAAGGAACTGTGGCTACGCATAGAGTGTTAACAAGCATTTAAGCGTCTCAAACATTTTAACGGTAGCAGGAATTCTTTTTTGCAAAAGATATGCCACTAAAATTTTAAAGCAGCTTCTTATGTCAAAAGAAAATTAAATGATCTCATATTATGCTAAATAAAAAAAAAGGGAAAGGAATTTATATTATGAAAAATGCAAAGAAAAAAGCAAGTGGCTTCATTTCTGAATTTAAGGCATTTGCATTAAAAGGCAATGTGCTTGATATGGCAGTCGGCGTTATTATCGGCGGTGCTTTCGGTAAAATCGTTACATCCCTGGTAGAAAACGTAATTACTCCTGCAATTGGTTTATTAATGGGCGGTGTGAGTTTTGCAGATCTTGCTTATACCGTGGGCGGAGCAGAAATCAAATACGGTGCTTTTATCCAGACCATTATCGACTTCTTCATCATCGCATTGTCTATTTTCGTGTTTATTAAAGTGGTTGCAGCTCTCTCTAAAAAGAAAGAGGAAGCTGTTCCCGAAGAACCTCCGAAAAAAGAAGACGATGTAGTATTACTGGAAGAAATCAGAGATTTATTAAAAGATAAAGCAAAAGATGAAACTTTAGTATAAGTTTTCAAACGAACAAAGGCTATCCCGACGGGATAGCCTTTTTCTTATGCTTTTGGTGTGAATACTATTGTGAATGCATCATCTTTCGAAAAAACACGATACTTTGAGAATGTGCGAGGACCGCAACTTCCCGTGCCGATTCCGGACACTTGATAATCCACATTAAAATATATGTTGTTTTCAGGGGAAAGCAAATGATTGTGCCCTGCTTTTTCAATAGCGTAATCGGAATAATAATACGCAGAAGTATTCAACAATATGCCATCTCCCGTTACCGTCCAGGAAATGCCGTCATCATTTTTCATACTGACCCAACGAATATCCGAACGATTACAATTTTCCTGGGGTCGAATGTAATGTTCAAACAACTCTGAAACAGGCATTTCGTAGATACCGACCATGGCACTTTCTTTGATATCAGGATAAGAAAAATGCGGCCCCTTTCCGTACCATTTCATTGTTTGATAGGAAGGCTCCAAAACCATCTGCAAACCAATTTTGGGTAAGCATTCGGGGGTAAAATCAGATTTCACATTTCCCATCTGATAGGAAACGGTAAGCATTATTTCCCCTGCCCCGTTCACCGTATATTGATACTCTACTTCAAAAAGCGGCAACATGGTAGGAGTGGCCAATCGTGCTCTCACAGAGAATGCAACCAAAGTGTTTGTTTGGCAAACAATCCGCACATCTCTCGCATAATGCTGCAATCGGTTCAGCCCTGCTTCCAACCAATTAGGTTCCACACACTCTCCGCCAATGCGGTCATTATCTGTAGGTGCCCACCAAGCGTTCAGCTTAGGACCCGCCTTTAAAAATTCGGAACCATGAAAAACCAATGATTCAAACGTGCCCGATAATTTGGAAAACCGATAGGAAAAATCAGTTCCGAAAATCGTAATCATTGTTCGTTCATCTGCCACATGAACAGCACCATTTTCCAAAAACGAAAAAGGTTTTGGCTCATAGGGAAATGCGAATTGCGAACGAGCTGTTATATGCCCTGCTTTTGCCCAAGAAGTATCTTTTTTCGTGGTAAAAGAAAGATCTAAAATCCATTCTTTTCCGTCTGCTGAATCGTTATTGTACGGAACTGTTATCTTTTTACTTTGATGAGGCTTGATGTGCTCAAACCCAACCAAAGCACCTTCTTCCGTAACCACTCCGTTACAAAGCAACTTCCAATGTCCGTCTAAATGAGATAACTCTGTAAAATCATATCTGTTTTTTATCGTAACTGTTTGGGTTACCACATCAAAATCCGTAACCGCAACAGGTTCAATTACCTTTTTATATTCCAACAGACCGGGGTGGGCAACTCTATCGGGCGAGCAAAGTCCGTCAATACAGAATTCACGGTCATTGGGCCAGTCCCCGTGGTCTCCTCCATAGGTAAAGTAAGGTTGACCGTTTTCATCATATTCTCTGATACCATGGTCAACCCATTCCCAAACACATGCACCCATAAAATTATCATATTTTTCAATCAGTTCCTGATAATCAGTAAGTCCACCGGGGCCGGTTCCCATTGCATGCGCGTATTCACATAAAAAGAAAGGTCGCTTATCATTTTCATCGGTACAACGCTCAACGCAGACCTCAGGATAAGGATACATTAAGCTGGAAACGTCCGCATACTTTGGCAAATCTGCCTGCTGAATACATTCTCCCTCATAATGCACCGGCATACCGGGATAATTTTCGTGTACCCAATCCGCCATTGCACGATGATTGCGTCCGCTTCCCGATTCATTTCCCAAAGACCACATAATCACGGACGGGTGGTTTTTATCCCGCTCCACCATTCGTTTCATACGGTCTACATATTGATGTTCCCAATCTGCATGATCGGATAAACGATTTGCATTGCTCCGACGAGACTCTAAATCAAAAAAATCACGATTCAAAGATTCCATGCCATGCGTTTCCAAATCAGTTTCGCAAATCACATACAGTCCATAACAATCGCAAAGTTCCAAAAAACGAGGGTCATTGGGGTAATGTGCCGTGCGGACTGCATTGATATTATGCTGTTTCATCAGCACAATGTCTTTTTTCATATCATCCATAGTTACGGTATAACCCGTATCGGGATGAATATCATGACGGTTTACTCCCCGAATCTTGATAGGTGCTCCGTTTACCAAAAAAATACTGTTTTTAATTTCTACCTGTCGGATTCCAATCCGCATGGAATAAACTTCACCGGAAGTTTCCGTCAAAAGCTGATACAAATACGGAGTTTCTGCCGTCCATTTTTTAGGAGAAACCAATTCTTTTGTGAAAGAAATCTCCTTTGACATAACAAATTTTTCCGAAAAAAGGACGGCACCCTCCTCATCTATCAATGTGAAGTTTACTTTCCCAACACCATCATCGTGAAATTGTGCCCGAACAGATAAAACAGCATTGCAATAAGCATCATCAAATGACGATGTTACAGAAATATCTTCCAGTGTATTTTTCTCTGCAGCAATCAAATAAACATCGCGAAAAATGCCGTTAAAACGCCACATATCCTGACATTCCAGATAAGAGGAATATGCCCACTGAAAGACTTGAACTGCCAGCAGATTTTCCCACTCTGTAAGATAATCGGTGATATCAAATTCCGAAGTTAGATGAGATCCCTGACTAAAGCCGACTTCCCTGCCGTTTACATATACCGAATAAGCTGTTGCCACACCGTCAAATACCAACTTAACGGTTTTATGATTCCATCCTTTCGGGATTGTAAAAGTTCTGCGATAACACCCTACTGCCCCCTCCTTGGGAGCCTCAGGCGGGGTGACCGGAAAGGGATAACGAGTATTCAGATAATTTTTAATGCCGTAGCCATGCATTTGCCAACAAGACGGAACGGGAAGTTCATCCCAACCGATATCGGAAAAATCAAGGCTCCAAAAATCTTCCGGAACCAACAATGTATGTTCATAATAAGAAAACCGCCAAACACCGTTTAGCATCTGAACATTCCGGGATTCTTCCCGAATTCCCCTTTTTGCAGACACAAGGTCGTGATAAGGAATCAGATACGCATGCGGTTCCAGACGGTTTTTATGTAATATGGTGTAATCCTGCCAAAATTGCAAATCAGATTTCATAACAAACATCTCCTTTTTTAGCAGAATGCTTATTTCGTACAAAAGCCGGTAATCGAAACAGATGCAACAAGATTTTTCTGTTCATCTGTCACAGTGACAGTGTAAAGATTTGTAGAACGACCGTTTTTGATACAAGTAGCAACGGCAATCAACTGTTCCCCTTTCGGTCTTCCCAAAAAGGAAATGGTAGAATTTAAGGATACCCACTTCGGTTCCTGATGATTGGTAGCAACGGCATAGCAAAAATCCGCTAATGTAAAATATACGCCTCCCATCACACCACCTACGGCATTTTTATGTTTCGGGGCAATGGTTAAACTGCATTTGGCATAATTTTCTTCAATCTCATCAATTACCATTCCATTTTCCGTTGCAAAACGGTCATTTTGAAAAAAAGAACGTACTTCATCTAATGTTTTCATAACACAAAATCCTTTTACTGTTTTAGTTTTCGTAGCACTTCTTGAAATTCTTTTGGAAGTTCAGAAGTGAATTCCATATATTCTCCGGTGTTGGGGTGAATAAATCCAATGGTTTTCGCATGGAGCAACTGCCCCTCATGAAACAGCTTCTGTTTTTTTGCACCATATACCTGATCTCCTGTAACCGGATGACCCAAACTTGCCATATGCACACGAATCTGATGTGTTCTTCCTGTTTCCAAGCGACATTTCACCAAACAATATCCTAAATACCGTTCCAACACCATGTAATGTGTTATCGCATTCCTGGAATTTTTCAGGGTAATCGCCATTTTTTTGCGGTCTTTTTCGCTTCTTCCGATGGGCTTATCCACCGTTCCGCCATCATCTTTGATAACACCGTCTAACAAAGCAACATATTCTCGTTTCACAGAATGTTCCTTAATTTGCTCAGCTAAAGACAAATGTGCCGCATCCGTTTTTGCCACTAACAGAATTCCGCTGGTATCTTTATCAATCCGATGAACAATTCCGGGACGAATGACACCATTAATTGAAGAAAGGCGCCCTTTACAGTGATACAACAAAGCGTTCACCAGGGTGCCTTCATAATTTCCGTTAGCAGGATGCACCACCATGCCGCGAGGCTTGTTCACAACAATCAGAGAATCGTCTTCATACACAATTTCCAAAGGTATATTTTCTTCTCTTACAGAAAGTTCCTTGGGTTCAGGAATCTGACAGGAAATCACATCTCCGTCTACAACCATTGTTTTTTTTGTGCATGCATTACCATTTACGGTAACCTGTTCTTCTTCAATCAATTTTTGCACAAAATTTCTGGTGAAATCCGGACAGGTATCTGCAAGATATTTATCGATTCTGATTTTTTCTGATGTCGATACAATCAGCTCCATAGGGCATCTCCTATTGCTTTTCAGGTTCTTTTGCAAATAAAATTTTGGCGGCGATCCAGAACACACCGACTACCACACAAATATCTGCCAAATTAAATACGGGATAATCAATACAATAGAAATTTATGTAATCCACCACATAACCAAACTGCAAACGATCTGCAACATTGGAAACACCTCCGCCTGCAATCATGGCAAGAGGAACCAGGGTGGATAATTTTATCGCTTTTCTGTGATGAACCACATAATAAGTAATCATCACAAAAAGCAGCACTGAAACAGTAATCAACCAAAATTTTGCGCCTGAAAAAAGTCCGAAGCCTGCACCAAAATTTTGCACATAGCTTAAATTCAACACGTTGGGAATAATATCAATATCACCATTTACTAATACCATATTACCCCAATATGCCAAAAATCGGGTTGCTAAAATTAAAAGCAACACAATTCCCATATATAATACCATCATTTTAACATACCCTTACTGTTCCATATCTAAAATCTCCAGCTGAGATTGAATCAAACTTCTGATTTTAGATTTATAGATACTAAATTCCTGTTTTAAATTTGCAACTTTCGCTTGAATCTCGTCTGCTTCCTGCAAAGCTTTGGCAATCATTTCATCCTTTTGCAAAGTTGCATCCTTGATGATTACTTCTGCTTCCTTATGAGCATTCTTTTTTACTTCATCAGAAATAGAATGTGCGGTGACTACGGTATCACGAAGTGCATCTTCCATAGATTTATACTCACGAATTGCATCAGATAGCATATTGTTTTTATCTTTTAATGTCAGGTTTTCCTTATAGAGTTTATCATAATCCTGATAAATTCTGCTGATAAAGCCCATTACTTCATCTTTATCATAACCGAGTGCAGCCTTTTTAAAGGTTATATTTTCCAACTCAATGGGTGTGTACATAGAAATCCCCCTCTTACAGAAAGGCATAAGAGCAATGTCTCCTATGCCTTATTCATATTTTTTAATCGTTATTTTAATTCTGTCCTTCCTGGTAATGCCTTCAATTTCTGAAAGAGCAAAACGTCCTTTTTTTGAAATAGAAATCAAATCGCCTGAGGAAAGCAATTTTTTATAATTAGTTTCTTCAAAATGGTTTACTTTTATCCGTCCGGACAAAATCAAATCTTTTGCTTTTTCTCGAGATAAACGTGTAATATCGGCAACAATGCAATCCAATCTTAAAGCTGAAACCGTTGTGGAACGATAAGAACATTTTTCTTTCATCGTAACCGTAACATTTTCCAGAATCCTGATAGAAACCGGATATCTTCCCACTGAGGTCAAGCTTTCCAGAATATATGATACAATTTCTTCTTTTACGGCAACAACACTACTTTTCCCCGGTTCTCCAACCAAAATGTCTCCGATTTTTTGACGTTTAATCCCAAGTCCCATCAGCGAACCTAAAATATCACGATGGGTAACATTGGCTCCCTTTGGAAAGGAAAGCTCCAAAAGCTTTACCGGAAACTGTTCATAGCCAAATTGCAGATAACAAATATTTCGTCCTGCGTTTTGAATCCCCCCAAAAAAAGAAAGCTGATCTTTCCAAAAAGGAAAAAAGGATTTCACCATCGAAACCTGCCGTTCGTCTAAAAAATCTGAAAAAACGGAATAATTTCTCTGATAGGATTGCTCCAGCTTATCGTATACCGAAGATAACAGCATACGATCCTCTTTATCAGAAATTTTAGCTAAAAGCTCTGTTTTTGTTTGCATCAATCAAACCAACTCAATATCATTAGAACGGAAATACTACTTTGTTACGGAGTTCATCTTTAAAATCTCCCATAATACCCATATTATACGGAACAATCAGAAAAATGCCGTTAGAAATCTTCTGAATATTTCCATCTAAAGAATACACTGCACCGGATAAAAAGTCGATGATTCTTTTTGCTACCTCACGGTCAATATTTTCTAAGTTTACAACAATGGGTTTTTTTGTTTTTAAATGATCTGCAATTTCTCTGGAATCTTCAAATGCAACCGGATGAACCACAACCACTTTTAACTGGGTGGTGGTGTGAATATTCACAATTTTTCCTTTTTTAGGAGAAGAAGAAAGACCTTCACGAATTTCTCTGGGATCTTTTATTTCTCGGATATCTTTCACAGGAGTTTCTTTCGCCTTGAAAATTTTCTCAACGTCGTCCAATTCTTCCTCTTCTTTTTCCAAAATACCAAAATCAATTAATTTTTTCTTAATAGCAGCAAACATTGCACTATCCTCCTATATGTTATTATCGAATTTCGCATGCTGTTTTATCAACCATCACTGATAAACTCTTGGCCCGAATATTTTCGAGCCGATTCTGACAAGGGTGGAGCCTTCTTCAATGGCTATTGTATAATCATTGCTCATCCCCATAGACAGAATATCACAAGCAGAATCCTGATCGTTATACCGTTCAAAAATCTGCCGCATTTTTGAAAACACACCGCGAAGCTGTGCTTCCTGATAATCTACAGGTGGCATGGTCATCAGACCGCGTACCCGTACATTTGCACACTCTTTTGCTTTCTGATAAAATTCTTCCAAATGTTCTTCATAGATTCCGAATTTAGAATCTTCTTTTGTTAAATTCACTTCCAAAAGAATATCCTGAATTTTATCTCTTTTTTTCATCTGCTTTTGAATCTCATAAAGCACCGAGTGTGATTCCACTGAATGAATCAAGCTTACCTTATCAACCAAATATTTCACCTTATTGGATTGAAGATGACCAATCATATGAAATTCTTCCACATAAGGACAAAGAATATCATATTTTGCAACCAGCTCCTGCACATAATTTTCTCCGATGGCCTTAATACCATACTCTAAAGCAGGCATAATTTCTTCCACGGTTTTTGTCTTGGTTACAGGCAAAAGCATAATATCCTCAGAACATCTGCCGGACTTCTTTGCACAATCAGAAATCTCCTCTTTTATTATATCAAGTTTTTCTGCTGTTGTCAATCAGATTCGCTCCTTTTCTCGTTTTTTTTACAAAAAACTATCGTGCATTCGGTGCAGGACTTCCCTCTGTCAGATTTTTGTATTTCGTAATAACCAAATCATACAATAATACATTGGAATCATTATTATTATCTTCCCGAATAATAACATACTCATTTTTTTCACAAAGCACTTTAACCGGGCGTTTTCTGACAAAGTTTTCTTTCACGATAAATACAAATTTTCCTTCACTATCTTCCTGAATTGCTTCCTTGGGAATTTTGAGTCCGCTATACGATTGCTTGATCAACTCCATATCCATTTTACGTTCCCCCATGAAGGAATCCAAATGTTGGCTGACTGAAAGTGTCAAAATCGTCTCCGTTTCACCGGAAGAAATCTCTTCCACTGTGCAGGCTACTTTTCCTTCCGGCACACGGGATGTTTTTAAATAAAGCACATTTGTTTTTGTAGGATCGTCTGTAGGTTTGTCCACAATTCCTTTCGCATCCTCGTTAGATACACGCACCAACAATGTGAGCTCGTAATTATTCACGATTTTTCCGAAAACATATTCTTTATTGGATTTGGAATAATCTACCGCAGAAGAATTCCACAAATTATCAAACAACTTATTATCTGCATCCTGAACGGTTTTTTTATTAATAATGGTTTCGTAACCGTCTACCTTTGAGGTAATGAGTCCTGATGAAGCGGAATAAAATGAATCTTTGCTTCCGGAAATAGAACGCTCCAGATCGTCACGCTGACGTTTCAGCTTTTCCAATTCTTCTCCCGGAGTACCTCCCATCGTACCCAGATTCAATGCTTCAATTTCCTCCGCTTCCTTTAAAAGTTCATCAAATGCTCCGGCTTGAGAATAATAGGATACGTTTTGCATCTTCTTTTGCAATAACACTTTGATATCTTCGGTTTCTTCGCTGTCTTCTCCGTGATTTTTTACATTCGTTTCCAAAATATTGATCCGTTCATTTAAGGATTTAATATTCTGACGTTTGGTGGTATCAATATCATCTGAATATACGGTTGCAACATGAGTTTTTGCCGTAACACGAGCTCCATCGGAATAGTTTAACACCGCTACCCCTTTCGAGGATGATGTGAGAAGTTCTTCATCCCAAACAAAAATCCCCTGACCGGAAATCATCAGATCTTCCTGTCCGTGATAAACTACCTGAGTACTGTAACTGGGGTGATAATAGATATAGAGCCCAATCGCAATTAACACCAAAAGAATGCCACCCACAATGTAGTATACCGGAGGAATATTTAATTTCAATTTCCATTTTACTTTTGTTCTGTTTTCTTCCATATTTTTCACCTTTTTTTCATTGTATCCAGAATTTCCTTTGCAAGTTCCTCTTTCGGTAAACTTGCTTCCAACCAATGAGCTCCTTCATTTCTGCGAAACCAGGTCAGCTGACGTTTGGCATAACGGCGGGATTCCATTTTGAGTTTTTCCACCGCTTCGTCCAAGGTTAAATATCCGTCTAAATATTCCACGATTTCTTTATAACCGATTGCCTGCATAGAGGTGTTGGTTTTTGGAATCCCTTGTTCAAGCAATGTTTTTACTTCCGCAACCAAGCCATTTTCCAACATCAAATCAACTCTACGGTTAATCCGTTCATAAAGCTTGTCCCGATCGGTATCCAACACGAAGAATTTCACATCGTATGGTTTCGGTGCATTTTTAGTGCGCTCTTCCTGATCGGAAATGGTAGTGCCTGAAATGCGATAAACTTCCAAAGCACGAATCAATCGTCTGGCGTTGTTAGGGTGAAGTCTGTCTGCCGTTTTCGGGTCAATTTTACGAAGCTCTTCTAAGAGAAATTCTCCGCCTTTTTCTTCGTAAAGCTTTGTGATTTCTTCTCGTACTGCATCATCACTGGGAATGGGAGCAAGGTCATATCCATATACCAAAGAATTGATATAAAGCCCTGTTCCGCCTGCAATTACGGGGATTTTCCCCTGTGCCAGAATGCCGTCCACAATGGGTTTTGCATCTTCCACATAACGGCTGACATTATAATTCTCCATAGGAGATACAATATCTATCATATGATGCGGGATTCCGCACATTTCGTCTTCTGTTACCTTGGCGGTTCCCACATCCATCCCCTGATAAATCTGCATCGAATCTGCAGACACAATTTCTGTATGCAACTGTTTTGCAACCTCTACCGACAAACCGGTTTTCCCGGAAGCAGTTGGTCCTGCTATCACGATGACCTGATTCATAAGGACTCCTAACGTTCAAATTTCGTTTCAATAGTTGTTTTGGAAAAGCTGATAAAAAGCGGTCTGCCATGAGGACAGGTAGTTTTACCATTTAAGGAAAACGCTTCTTTGACCAGTTCTTCCATTTGATACATAGACAGCTCAGTATTTGCTTTCACACTCATTTTGCAGGCTACCAAAAACAGTAACTTCAAATTGAAGTTTTCGGGCAATACCTTTCCGCTTTTTTTGATTTCTTCTAAAATTTCATATAATAATTTTTCAATATTTTTTTCTTTTACTTCGCAGGGAATTTCCCGCACCACAATGGAATTATCGGAAAAATCGTCTGCCATAATTCCCACATTCTGCAAAAGCTCAAGATGTTCCAACATGAGTCTGTAATCAGTGGGAGCAAATTCAATAATTTTCGGTACCAAAAGAAGCTGAGAATAAACTTCCCTCGTTGTCATCTGCTGATGAATTTTTTCATAATTTAACCGTTCGTGAGCGGCGTGCTGGTCTAAAAGGAGCAGTTCGTCCCCTTTTTCAATTAAAATGTAGGAAGAAAATACCTGTCCGATGACGCGGAAGGTTTCCTGAGGTTCTTCAATTTTTTCTGGAATGGTTTCTGCCGCTTCTTCTACGATTTTGGGTTCTTGGGGAATGATTTCTGCCAATGGTTCAATTACAATCGTTTCTTCTTTTTCTACTTTTATTTCTTTTGTTTCTTCTATAATGTTTTGTGTTTCCTCTTTTTTGGGAATCACACTTTCATTCACAATCGGTTCTTTTTTGATTGCTGTAGCCGGTTTCTCATCCGATTTGGATTCTCTCATAAAAGTAAAATCGTTTACCTGATTAAAAATCGGTTCCTGCTTTTTGGGAGCTTCTGTTTTCACGGAAACAGGTTCTTTGGATAAGAAAGAGCGTTGTTGATAGGTCTTTGGCTCTCCATACTGCACTGCTTTTGACGTAGCAATGGGAACTGTTTTGGTTTCTTTCACAAATAGTTTGGCCTCAATTACTTCCTTTACGGCACTATAAACAGCATCATAAATACTCTGCTCATCCGAGAATTTCACTTCTGCTTTCTGCGGATGCACATTCACATCACACAAAGTGTAATCCACTTGGATATCCAAAGCACAAAAGGGATATTTCCCCTGTGCCATTTTCTGAAAATAAGCATACTCTAACGCCTGAATCAAAATTTTGGATTTGCAGATTCTTCCGTTGACACTGAAATGTTCAAATTTACGGGTAGGCCTTGCTAAGTTGGGAGATCCCACACATCCTGAAATTCTGACACCGTTTTTTTCGGCATCTACCATAATTAACTGTTCGGACAGTTGACTTCCGTACACTGCATACACTGCAGAGCGAATATCATTGTCTCCCTTGGAATAATACACCTGTCGTCCGTCTTTTACGAATTTAATGGACAAATGAGGATTGGATAAAATAAGTCGTGCCACAATTTCTTCGATATACGCACCTTCCGTGGCATCTTTTTTTAAGAATTTGAGTCTTGCAGGCGTGTTATAGAATAAATTTTCAACAGTAATTTTAGTACCCACAGGACAGCCGATATCTTCTACGGATGTGACTTCTCCGCCCTCACAGATAAGCATTGTACCGGAAAGTGCTTCCTCTTTTCGGGTGATTATGGTCATTTTGGAAACTGCACAGATACTTGCCAATGCTTCTCCACGGAAGCCCATGGTAGCGATAGAAAACAAATCTTCCTTGGTTTTTAGTTTACTGGTGGCATACCGAACAACCGAGAGGACTGCATCCTCACGGTCCATACCAACACCGTCGTCAGTAACAGATATTCGTTTTTTACCGCCTTCCTCGATTTCTACGGTAATTCTGCCTGCACCTGCATCTTTTGCATTTTCAAACAGTTCTTTCACCACAGAAGAAGGTCTTTCAACCACCTCGCCTGCGGCAATCATATCAGAAAGTAATCGGTCTAATACATGAATGGTTCCCATAAGTTACTCCTGTTTAGATTTTTTTGGCTTCATTCACCAAGTTATTAAGTAAATTCAACGCTTCTAAAGGGGTCAGCGTTGTAACATCTGTTTTTTTCAGTTCCGCTACCAGATTCATAGATAAAATGCCTGCAAATGATTGACTGTCGTCTTCCGTTACAACGTTGGCAGAAGACGGTTTCATAGCATCTTTATCCCCCTCTAAGTCTTTCACCAGTTCCTGGGCACGTTTGATCACCTGATTGGGGATTCCTGCCAATTTGGCAACTTCTACCCCATAGCTGTCATCTGCACCGCCTTCAATAATACGGCGAAGGAAGGTAATATCGTCTCCCCGTTTTTTCACAGCAACACAGTAGTTTTTCACAGGACTCATTTTTTCTTCCAACTGGGTCAATTCGTGATAATGGGTTGCAAATAAAGTTTTTGCACCAATTTTTTCACAAATGTATTCCACCACAGCCCAGGCAATAGACAGACCGTCGTAGGTACTGGTACCACGACCGATTTCATCTAAAATGACCAAACTGTTTTTTGTGGCGTTTTTTAAAATCGTGGATACTTCGGTCATTTCCACCATAAAAGTGGATTGTCCCATCGCCAAATCGTCGGACGCTCCCACGCGGGTGAATACTTTGTCCAGCACTGTTAAAGAGGCGAATTTTGCAGGTACAAAAGAACCCATCTGCGCCATAATGCAGATTAAAGCAACTTGACGCATATAGGTGGACTTCCCTGCCATATTAGGACCTGTAATGATAGCAAAATGCTGTTGCTGGGTCAATTTTGTGTCATTGGACACAAATAAAATATCTTTTCTTGCTTGTTCCACCACGGGATGTCTGCCATCTAAAATTTCAATTTGATTGAACGAATTAAATTCAGGTTTCACGTAATTATGTTTTAAAGCCGTTTCATAGAAAGAGCCCAACACATCAAGATAGCTAATCAAATCAGCAGTTTTCTTGATACGTTCGGAATTATTGAAAATCATTTCTCGAATCTGACAGAACACTTGATATTCCAGTTCGGTAATTTTTTCTTCTGCACTTAACAGCACTTCTTCTATTTCTTTTAATTCAGCTGTGATATAACGTTCACAGTTGGCTAAAGTCTGTTTTCTGATAAAATAATCAGGCACTAAATCCTGATAGGATTTGGTGACTTCGATATAGTAGCCAAACACTTTGTTATAGCCTGTTTTTAATTTCGCAATTCCGGTTTTTTCCCGTTCTTTGTTTTCCAGTTCCAGCAGAACGGTTTTGCTGTTTTTCTTCATGGCACGGATTTTGTCAATTTCCTCGTGGTATCCTTCTTTGATGATCTCTCCCTCACGAATGGTCAAAGGCGCATCTTCGGAAATAGATGCATCAATTTCCGAAAAGATGTCTTCTAAAGAATCCCAATCACGAACCATCTGTTTCCATAAGGAAGAAGAAAATCTACCAACCAATTCTTTCAATTCGGGAAGCACACGGAAAGAATCACGAAGTGCCAACAAATCTCTGCCGTTCACTGTTTTCAAAGAAATTTTGGAGAGAAGACGTTCCACATCTCGAATATCTTTTAACAACGTGCGAATGGCATCTGCATCAGGCTGATTGCGGGTTAACTCGTCCACTGCATCCAATCGGCGTTCAATTTCTGTGCGATTGACCAAAGGACGTTCAATAAAGCGTTTGAGCATTCTGGCACCCATAGAGGTTTTGGTTTCGTCCAGCACACCAAACAAAGAACCAAACCGTTTTTTATCCCGCATGGTTTCGGTTAATTCCAGATTTCGTTTGGCACAATCATCAATTTCCAAAAAGCTGTTGGCATCGTAATAATCAAACTCGCTGATATGACGAAGCTCAGTTTTCTGGGTTTTATCGATATAGTAAAGACAAGCCGCCAAGGAGAAATAAGACAGTTCTTTTTTTAAGAGTTCGTCCTTTTTCTGCCAGAACGCTTCAAATTTTCGGGACAGTGTTTCTTCAATATTGGAGAAACTGTAAACAGAGTCGTCCACGGTTTCAAAACGGGTGTTGATTCTTTCTTTCACGGAAGAAAGGAAACTATTATGTATCAAAGCTTCGGAATTTACTAAAATTTCTGCAGGGGCATATTTGATAAGTTCGCTGGTTAAATGAGCGATAAAATCATTTCCCCTAAATTCTGTGGTGGAAACATCCCCGGTGGTGATATCACAAAAAGTAACCCCTGCTCCTTTTTTGGTAAGATAAGCAGACGCTAAATAATGATTGGATTTTTCATCCAGCGCATTGGTATCGGAAAATGTGCCGGGAGTAATAATTCTTACCACCGCACGTTCCACAATACCTTTGGCTGCTTTTGGGTCTGTCACCTGCTCACAAATGGCAACTTTATAACCTTTTTTAATCAGTCTTGAAATATAAGTTTCGGCACTGTGATAGGGAACGCCGCACATCGGTGCGCGCTCCTCCTGACCGCAATCTCTGCCCGTCAGCGTAATTTCAAGCTCACGGGATGCAGTGATAGCATCCGAAAAAAACATTTCGTAAAAATCGCCTAACCGAAAGAACAACAAGGTATCTTCATAATCTTTTTTGATCTGGAAATACTGTTGCATCATCGGGGATAATTTTTCTATCTGCATAATCGTTCATCCATCCTGTTCTAACATTCCTGAACGCCCACTAAGGACCAGGACATTACTTCGGTAACCTTTACTGTTACAAAATCCCCTTCTTTAACGTCTGTTTTCGCTTTGTAGTTAATCACCTTATTGGTGGTAGTTCTGCCCTGACGCATTTCGGGATTATTCTTGCTTAAGCCCTCATCAATGATTTCGTAGGTATTGTTCAGATACGCTTCATTGGCTTCTCTGCAAATTTCGGTTTGCACTTCTAAGAGTTCATTAAAGTTTTTTAATTTTTCTTCGTAAGTTCTGGGGTCAGCCATCAAAGCTGCCTTGGTATCTTTTCTGGGAGAATAGATAAAGGTGAACAAATTATCAAAACGAACTTCACGGATTAAAGATAAGGTATCATAGAATTCTTCTTCGGTTTCACCGGGAAATCCCACAATAACATCAGAGGTTAATGCAATATCAGGTACTGCTGTTCTGATTTTATCAACCAAAGTAAGATAATCCTCGCGGGTATAACGGCGATTCATTTCTTTTAACACACGATTATTCCCTGCCTGGAACGGTAAATGCAAACTGTTGCAGATTTTTTTGCTAGCTCCCATCACAGCAATTAACTTATCGGTTAAATCCTTAGGATGAGAAGTTACAAAACGAACTCGTTTAATTTGGTCAATTTGGCAGATTGCAGCTAATAAATCGGGGAAATCTAAATCATTTTCTAAATCCTTACCGTAGGAATTTACATTCTGCCCCAGCAAGGTTACTTCTTTTAAGCCCTTTTCACAAAGAGTATTGATTTCTGATAAAATATCTTTGGATTTACGGCTACGTTCTCTGCCACGGGTATAGGGTACTACACAATAGGTACAGAAATTGTTGCAACCATACATAATCGGAATGGATGCCTTGTACCACTTATCGTACACCACGGGAACTCCCTCTGCAATCACACCGTCTACCGAATCTACCGAGAACACACGTTCTCTTTCGGTTAACACGTGATGTAGCATTTTAGGAAATTCATGAATTACGTGAGTACCAAACACCATATCCACAAAAGGAAAGGTTTTCTTGATGCGTTCGCTGGCGTGGGGCTGCTGCATCAAGCATCCGCAAACACCGATAACCATATCGGGATTCTTTTTCTTTTTTGCTTTTAAGGTGCCCACTTTTCCGTACACTTTTACTTCCGCATTTTCACGAACGGAACAGGTGTTATAAATTACCAAGTCTGCTTTTTTTTCATCGGTGCCTTTTTCGTAACCCATTTGCATAAGCATTGCATAAAGCTTGTCCGAATCAGTTTCATTCTGAGCGCAACCGTATGTAACCACCACGGCAGTTTTTTTCGTCCCCTCATTTTTTAAGCGGACATTTTTCATATATTCTTTTTGGGTATCAATGATTTCTTTGGAAACAAATTCTATCACTTTTTTATGCTCCTTATTACAAAAAATATCCGTTCACTTTTAGCGTGGGCAGGTTTGAAACTGAATTCATCAAAAACGCCTTCCACTTTAAATCCGCATTTTTCGGCAACTTTTGAGATTTCCGATATGGTGTAGCCTCTTTCGTAATGAGTTTCGGATACACGTCCGTAAGAACCGTTTTCTTCCTGATAGAAGATATCTAAATCCATGGTTAAAAGACGGTCTTCATAGTTATTTTGCCACACGAAAAACTCAGTTTCGGTTTCGTCGGTAAAGGTGTTATTCCCCAAAATATGGCGAAATTTATAAATGGTGGAAATATCAAATATGTATAACCCATCGGGGTTTAAGTAATTATGCACCAATTTAAAATGCTTGATTAAATCTTCTTTTGAAAGTAAATAATTCACACTGTCTAAAGAAGAATAGCAGACATCCACCGTGCCGTACAGTTCAAAATCTGTCATAGACTGATTGAGATATAAAATGGTGTTATCAGGATCTTTCTCTCTGGCAACATCCAGCATTTCCCACGAATAATCCACACCGATCATTTCGTAATCCTTTGCCATCAGACGGGTTAAGGTTCCCGTGCCGCAACAAATATCCAAAATCAGCTTGGGGGATATGGAAAATTTTTCAAATATTTTTTTGTAGTACCGATAAAATTTGCCGTAATCAATATCATAGGCAAATTGGTCATAGTAATATGAAAAATCCTGATACATTTTCTAAAATCCTATCTGTATAAATGTTTGGGGAGACCGTTTTCATCAAAACGAACGACAACCTCTCCAGCAATCAAAGGTTTTAAGTACGCAACTAAATCGTCAGTGACATCATTACCGTTTATAATCCAGTCAGCGGGAACACATTTTTCCACGTTGGCACTTTTATGAATGTCGGCAGATTCAATTTTCATCTGATAAGGACTATCGGAAGTTCTGGTAAATACCATCATTTCTCCGCTATGACCTGCCACAGCCTGTGCTACGCCTGCTTCCCCGATTGCTAAAGCCTCCAAAACATCAGTTTCGGATAACAGATGTGCCGCACAACGCTGACATACATTTAATTCCACGCTTCTTGCTTTGCAACCAAGTTCCGCTTTTACTAAGTTTTCCAGCGCTTTTCCTGCACCACTTAACATCGCGTGACCAAAGGAATCGGTAGCACTGGTGCCGCCTTCACAGATTAAAGTGCCGTTTTCATCGTGAATCCCTTCGGATACCGCCACAATCACTTGATGAATTCCCTTTTCAAATAAATTTTGAATATCATTGACAAACTGTTCTTTGGAAAATGCAACTTCAGGTAAATAAATCAAATGAGGTGCGCTTCTGTTTTCGTTTCTTGCCAATGCTGCTGCACCGGTCAACCAACCTGCATGACGCCCCATAATTTCAACGATGGTAACAGATTTCAAATCATAAACCATACTATCTTCGGCAATTTCTGCCACGGTGGTTGCCACATATTTTGCCGCAGAGCCAAAACCGGGTGTATGGTCTGTGATCGCAAGGTCATTATCAATGGTTTTGGGAACACCAATGATTTTCACATCGATACCGTGTTCTTTTGCATAATCGGATAATTTGCAAACGGTATCCATGGAGTCATTTCCGCCAATATAGAGAAAATAACCGATGTTTTTTTCTGAAAAATAAGAAAAAATCTGCTGATACAGTTCGGGGTTATCAGAAACTTTCGGAAGTTTTTTTCGACAAGAGCCTAAGTATGCCGCAGGAGTTTGCTTTAAAATGTCTAAATCAAGAGTGTTTAATTCTATTAAGCTATCATTCAACACTCCTTCAATTCCGTAAACGGCACCATAAATTTTATCAATACCTTCTTCTTTTAATGCACCGCCAATCACGCCTGCCAAACTTGCATTGATTGCTGCAGTTGGCCCTCCCGATTGTGCTACCAACAAATTCTTCATAATGTCCTCCAATGTTACTGTCTTAAAAATTCTTTTTGTAGTTTTCGATGCAATCGGCAATTACTTTTTTTGCCACTTCGGCACCTTCCACCATATTGACAATGGTTTCTTTATATTCAAGCATTTTATACACTTCGTAAAAATGCTTGATTTCGTGAAATAAATGATTGGGCAATTCCGATACATCACGGAAAGAGTTATGATAGGGGTCATTTTCGCAAACAGCAATGATTTTTTCATCTACCGCCCCATCATCAATCATTTTGATAACACCGATAGGATAACATTCCACCACCGTCATAGGCAAAATTCCTTCGGTGCAAAGCACTAAAACATCCAACGGGTCACCGTCCTGGGCATAGGTTCTGGGAATAAAACCGTAATTTGCCGGATAATGAGTGGAAGTGTATAACACACGGTCTAATTTTAAAAGACCGGTCTCTTTATCCAGTTCATACTTGTTTTTTCCGCCTTTTTCAATTTCAATCACAGCAGAAAATTTTTCGGGAGTGATTCTTGCATCACTCATATCGTGCCAAATATTCATTAGATTTTCTCCTTTTCTATAGGAGAGGGATTCCCTCTCTTAAAAAAGTTTGCTTCTCTTTGATAATTTCATCTAAATCTCTCATATACCGTTCCGGCTGCTTGTCGGTACGAAGTTTGGAGAAGGGTTTTTTGGTAGCAAAATCGGTCAGTTTGGAAGTTCCTCCTGCACCAACCGCCACCACGGAAGAAATTTCTTCCATCATAAAAATATTATAGTTACATACCTTGCCATTTCTCATAAAACCGATATTTTCCAGACCTGCCACCGCATTTTTCTGACGGTAAATATAGTAAGGTTCATAAGTTGGTTCCAACACATCGTAAGAATACTGAAGCATTTTCTCAGCTTCCCGATACTGCTCTAAATCGGATTGCATCCGAAGATCAGAGGTACGCTTTTTGCACAAGGTATGTAAGGTAATATGCTCAGGAGAAAGTTCTAAGATTCCGTCCAAGGAATGTTTAAAATCTAAAAAAGTTTCTCCGGGTAACCCGGCAATCAAATCGGTATTGACCGTCTCAAAAGAGAATTTTCTGCTCATTTCATAAGCTTTTAAAAATTCTTCAACACTGTGACGTCTTCCGATTCGGTCCAAAGTAGCTTGGTTTAACGTTTGAGGATTAATACTGATGCGGTTCACTCCCATTTTGGATAACACGGATAGTTTTTCGTAAGTAATGGTGTCAGCTCTGCCTGCTTCCACCGAAAATTCTTTGGGAGTCTGAAATGACAATACAGTGCCGATTAACTGTTCTAACTGTTTTTCTGTTAATACGGTAGGCGTTCCGCCCCCGATATACACACTGTTTAAGGTAAGACAGCATTCCGAAAGGGTTTCCATCACGGCACGAACCTCTGTAAGAAGTGCAATAAAATAATCATCAATCAGCAAGGAATAAGGTTTTAAATATTCCAGCGTGAAAGAACAGTATCCGCACCTTGTGGGACAAAACGGAATGTGAATATATAAAGAAATTTCTTTTTTAGATAATGTTTTTCCTGTTGCAATTACCTGATTGGCACATTGCTCCATCACGCGTGCTTTCTCGGGAGAAACCAGATACACAGAAGATAAACCGTCAAGAACGTTTTCTGAAAATTTCAGCGCTGTCTGAGAAGGGCGGACTCCTGTTAAAATACCAAAAGGCAAGTTTGCATTACACACACGATAGATAGCACGTTTTAGCGTAAGCAAAACATCATCTCTGACAATCGGTTCCTGATGAATTTTATCTCCGCAGGTAATTTTCACAAAAGAATCATGGACCTGATAGGAAATATCCAAATCCGCATTTTCGTGGTTACAAACAACCTCATCAAATGGGAAAATCATTTTTAAAAGATGGTAAATTCCATAGTGATAAGATTCTATTTCGTTTTTCAGATTGATGACCATCTTAAAACCTCATTTTGTTTCTTTTCCATACCAACAGTGGTTTTGGGACCGTGTCCTGAATAAATCACGGTTTCATTGGGTAAAGAAAAAATCCGTTTGGTGATAGAATGAACCAATTTGGATAAATTTCCCGTGGGAAAATCCCATCTGCCGAGGGTTCCGTAAAACACGGTATCACCTGAAAACAAAACATCGTGACCGTACAAGCACATTCCGCCTTGGGTGTGTCCCGGTGTATGCATTACAGCAAAGGATAAATCGCCAACCAAAATTTTGTCTCCCTCTTTTACATAGGAATCCACTTGGGGAATTGAAAAATCAGAACTGATATATCGCGCAAGAGATAACTCGGGATTTAAAATCAGTTCTTTTTCTTCCAAATGTGCAATCACAGTTGCGCCGGTAGCTTTTTTTAATTCATTCACCGCGCCCACATGGTCATAATGACCGTGGGTTAAAACGATTTTTTCAACCAAAAGCTGATGCTCTGAAATCACCTTTAAAATACGACTGCTATCATCCCCAGGATCAATCACAAGACAACGCTTGTTTTCATCCCACACTAAATGACAGTTTTCTTCAATATTTCCTGTGACAACTGTTTTAATTTCCATCATAAATCCCTCAAAAAATCGGCAGAAGTACATACTTCACCGATTATATTTTTTCTATCATATATCATACACCATTTTTATCGTTTTGTCAATTTTTTTCCAAGCAGATTTTATCATTTTTTGAAATAATTTTTGCCGGAACATTTTTGGTAATTTCTCCTCGTAAAATTGTTTCTGCCAAAAAATCTTCCACCTGCTTTTGGATCGCTCGTTTTAAGTGTCTCGCTCCATATCTGGCGTCCTCTCCAATCTTAGCAATATGAGAAATTATGTCCTCGGAAAATGTGATAAAATACCCTTGCTTTTCCAATCGAATTTGAAGTTTTTTTAATAAAATTTCAACAATTTTTTTCATATCGGCGCTGAGGAGTTTCCGAAACACAATCATTTCATCCACACGGTTTAAAAATTCAGGGCGAAAATATTTATTCAACTTTTTTAGCACCCTTTGAGACAGTTCATCATGGTTTTTCTTTTCATTGTCTGATTGCTCACGAAATCCCGTAAGACGAATTTCCTCTGTCAATTCCTTGGCACCGATATTGGATGTCATAATAATCAATGCATTTTTAAAGCTGACCCTTCTCCCTGAGGAATCGGTTAAAATCCCGTCATCTAAAATCTGCAACAGCAAATGAAACACATCGGGATGAGCTTTTTCAATTTCGTCAAACAAAACTAAACTGTACGGATAACGGCGAATTTTTTCTGTTAATTTTCCTCCCTCAGAATATCCTGCATATCCGGGAGGTGAACCAATCATTTTGGAAATACTGTGTTTTTCCATATACTCCGACATATCTAAACGAATCATCGCATCTTCAATACCAAATACCTGTTTGGCTAACGCCTTTGAAAGCTCTGTTTTCCCTACCCCCGTAGGACCTAAAAACAAAAATGAACCTAAAGGTCTCTCAGGATCATTCAGCCCTGCCTTTGAACGTCTGATCGCCCTTGAAACAGCCAAGATTGCATCATCTTGACCGATGATTTCTTCTTGAAGCTTAGCTTCTAAATTCACCAATTTTTCCTGTTCATTTTGCTCTAATCCTGAAAGTGGAATTCCCGTCCATTCCGAAACAACCTGACTGATATCTTCTATTGTGATAACCTGTTTGGAATAATGACGTTGCTCTCTCCACTGCTCCATCTGTATCTGAATATTTTGGTTCAATGAAGTTTCCTCATCACGCATTATCAATGCTCGACTGTAATCCTGCGTTGCAATTGCTTCTTCTTTCTCTTTGAGTACCCCTTTTAACTTTGTTTCCATATCACGAAGATGAGCGGGAACGGTGTGAAGCTTTAATTTCATACGGGATGCTGCTTCATCAATTAAATCAATTGCCTTATCAGGAAGAAAACGGTCCCGTAAATACCGATGAGATAGCTCTGCGGCGCTTTTGATAGCCTCTTCTGTAATTTTAACATTGTGGTGAGTTTCGTAGCGGTCTTTGATTCCTTCCAAAATACGAATGGTATCTTCCACTGACGGCTCCGCTACAGTAACAGGTTGAAATCGTCTTTCTAATGCAGCATCCTTTTCAATATGTTTTCGATATTCTTCGAAGGTTGTTGCTCCAATCAAATGAATTTCTCTGCGACTTAAGAAAGGTTTTAAAATATTCGCTGCATCAATTGCTCCTTCCGCTGCCCCAGCTCCTACAATATTGTGAATTTCGTCAATAAATAAAATAACCTGATCGTTTTTTTTCGCTTCATCAATAGCTTTTTTTATCCGTTCCTCAAATTCTCCCCGATATTTTGTGCCTGCTAAAATGGAGGAGATGTCCAATGATAGAATCCGTTTATTTTTTAAAATATCAGGAATATCTCCATCTGAAATTTTTTGTGCCAACCCTTCAACCACCGCAGTTTTTCCCACTCCGGGTTCCCCAATTAAACAAGGATTATTTTTCGTTCTTCGACAAAGCACCTGAATCACTCGTTCAATTTCCTTTTCTCTACCGATAACCGGATCCACCGTTCCCTCCAGACACATTTGTGTTAAATCCTTGGATACACTATTTAAAAAAGGCGTGTCTCCTGTAGATTTTCTTGGATGGGGAATATTTTTTGTTTTTTCGCCCAAACTTGGAGGCAACATTCCCCCTGATACCATATCATAAATATCGTTTTTCATTTTTTCAGGATTTAATTTTAGTTGCAACAAAATTCTTCCTGCAATGGAATCTTCCAAAGACAACAAAGCCAACAAAAGATGCTCTGTTCCAATATAATTATGTCCCATTTCTTTTGCTTCCTGAAAACTTAACTCTATCATTTGTTTGGTTTTGGGCGTAAATGTTACCTTTCCCGAATAAACAGAAGAAGAAACACCATAAATTTCCTGGATTTTTTTATATATATTGCTTTCCGTTAACCCGTTTGCAGACAAAATACGGTGAGCAATCCCGTTTTTTTCCTTAAAAAGTCCATACAATAAATGTTCACTGCCCAAATAACTCTGAGAAAATTCACGAGCCAGTTGTTCTGCATAGCTAAGAACGGATGCTGCCTTTTCCGTAAACTTTTTTTCAAACATAAAATGCACCTCTTCTCCCTACCATTTTAGCCAAAATTATTTGAAAAATACCAAAGAAAAAAGGGCTGCCTCAAAGCAACCCTTTTTTCTCACTTTTTCACCCGAAAAATCCATCGGAACAAACCTTTTAAGTAGCTAGGCGGACGGTAAACAACAATTTTCATAACCCAATCTCCTTTTTTATTAGAATCTACGTCTTCCTCGATGATATGAACAAGCACATCCCACCCCGATCAGAATGCAAGACAATAAAATCACAATGATACTCAGCGGAACGGCTAAAGCGAGCAAAATTCCGAATCCCAGGGCAGAGAGTACCAACCCCCAACTAAGCGGAAAACATCCGCGAAAAAATTTCATCTTGTGGCACCTCCATCCTTTTTGGCTATAAAAAAACCATACCAAAATAACAACAGTTCTACTATCATTATATTGATATGGCTTTTATTGGTTACAAACAATCAGAAGATTCCCTTCCGATACTGAAATTTCTGCAACATCATCTGTAACAATATTGCTGGTTCCGATAATATCATATTTATCTAAAAATGCATTTTCCAAAGGATAGTAAAATCCTTTTAATGTCACTCCTTCACAAGTATCTGAAAAAGCATAAACAGAAAGTGTTTTTCCCTTTTTCCCTTTTAATGTTACTTTGGAATCGGTTAGATAAATTTCAGTGGCGCCGTCTGTCACGACCATCGAAACATCCCGCACCATCGCGTGCTGAAGCAAACAAATGTTGGCATAGCTATGGTCGAAACGAGTACCGATACCCCCGTATAACACAATGTTCTTGGCGCCTTTGGAAAAAGCGAATCGCAAAGCATACAGCGTATCCGTTTCATCTTTCTCAACGGGCAATTTCACCTTTTTTAAACAATCAGCAGGTTCTTCAGCTAAAGAATCAAAATCGCCAACTAAGATATCGGGAATAATCCCTGATGCTTTTGCATGGTCATACCCTGCATCTGCACAGATAATATAATCTGAGGCATTCGCATACTCAGCAAGTTTATCAGGATTATGATGATTTCCTGCTGATATAATCAAAATATTCAAAACTTATTCTCCTCGTAAAATACGGATGGCTTCTTCACGATTTTCATCACCAAAAACAGTGCTTCCCGCAACTACCATGGTGACGCCCGCTTTTTCTAATTTGCGAACATTTTCATAATCAACTCCGCCATCAACAGACAATAAAATATTTTTGTCTTGAATCATGTTACTGATTTCTTTGATTTTTTCGTAACTGGATTCAATAAATTTTTGCCCTCCAAATCCAGGATAAACAGACATTACGGTAATCATAGAAATCTCATCCAGATATGGTGCTAATGCGGACACAGGCGTGTCAGGACTAAGTGCAAGACCTGCTTTTTTACCAAAACTTTTGATCAAACGAATACATTGTTTGATATCATCCGGCTGTTCTACATGAACCGTAATATAATCAGAACCTGCTTTGGCAAATGGTTCAATATATTTTAGGGGATTATCAATCATCAAATGGGTATCAAAAGGTAAATCTGAGTGCGGACGAATGGATGCAATCACACAAGGGCCAATCGTTAAATTCGGTACGAAATGCCCGTCCATCACGTCCAGATGCAAGAAATTTGCTGTTTGCACAGATTTCATTTCTTCCCGTAAGTTGGAGAAATCAGCTGCTAACATCGAAGGTGAAACTTTTACCATATTTCATTCTCCTCTCTACTTTTTATGCCAAGGTTTAATATCTTTGATTTTTTCAAAAATCTGCACATAGCTTTGGTATCTGGAAGGTGCAATTTCTCCTGACTGCAACCCTTCCAAAACACCACAACCTTTTTCCTTTGTATGTGAACACCCTTTAAACTGACACACTACATCCCGAAATTCCGGAAACATTTCATCCAGATTAGAAATAGCAAAATCAATTTCCAAGGAAGAAAAGCCGGGAGTATCCGCTACATACGTATTCGGGGCAATCTGAAACAACTCCGAATGGCGTGTTGTGTGACGTCCACGGGTAATTTTACTGATTTCTCCGGTTTTTAAATCTGCGTTCTCAATCAGTTCATTAAGCAAGGATGATTTCCCTGCACCGGAAAATCCTGCAAACACATTGATGCCACCTAAAATACTTTGCTTTACAGCGTCAATCCCTTCCCTTGTCAGGGTACTGGTGTAAATCACAGGATATCCGATACGACAATATAAATCGCCGTATTCTTCTCCTTTTTTCAGGTCTGTTTTATTGATTACAATCAAAGGCTCAATCTGATACAGTTCACAAAAAACCAATAGTTTATCCACGAAAAAGGTATCAAAATCAGGAGATTTTGCAGGTGCTACAATGATAAAATGATCCACATTGGCAATGCTTGGGCGAATCATCAGGTTTTTCCGAGGCATAATATGATCAAGGCTTCCCTTTTTTTGTTCCTCAGAGACCACAGAAATCTCAACTTTATCACCAACCGTTGGCGTAATTCCGTTTTTTCGGAAAACACCTCTTGCTTTACATTCGTAACAGCCATTCTCGGTTTCTACGTAATAAAAACCTCCGATTCCTTTTGTCAATAAACCTTTCAAATTGCACCTGCACCTCTTTTCTGTTAAATATTCTAGCAATTAGTTAAATGCAACGGACTGATTGATAAATACCTGCCCATCTACTGTAATTTCAACGGTTTGAGTACCGCTACCTCTTACTGCCACATTTACCGAACCGGAAGAAGTATCACATTCCTGCTGATACACAACAACACCGTCTCGTTTTGCAACAACTGTTGCGTTATCTTTATCCTGCGGTAAATCAACACTCCAGGATTTGGTCACAACTGTATTGGAAACGGGTTCTGCCGGCTCCTCACTGGGGGTAGGAGTTGGAGTTGCAGTAGGTGTTGCAGTAGGAGTCGCTGTGGGTGTCGCAGTAGGTGTTGCGGTAGGAGTTGCGGAAGGAGTGGGTGAAGGAGATGCTGAAGGAGTTGTTTTTTCCACTGCAACAGTTAACTGAATCGTGGTTCCTTCTCCAACGTCATCGCCTTTTTTCAAAGACTGCGAAATTACCTTACCGATATTAGAGCTGCCTTCTTTTTCAATAATCACAACAGTAAAGCCTAACTCGGCTGCTTTTTTGGTAGCAGCATCTTTTTCCATTCCCACAAAATCAGGAACTGTAATGGTTTCAGATTCACCATCTTTTTTAGAAACATAAACAATAACTTCGCTACCTTTTTTCACAATACTGGTGGCAATGGGGTCCTGTCGAAAAACGTATCCTGCCTGAGTTGTTGAAGACTCTTCTTCAACAACTCGAACCGTTAACCCTGCTTTAGTTAACTCGTCCACCGCCTGGTCTTTTCGTTTGTTGGTTACTCTGGGAACAGAGATTTTTTCTCCGGAAGAATCATTGCCCACAATATCAAATTCCAAAACGGTACTGCCTACTTTTACAGAAATATTGCCGTAAGGAGACTGTTTTAAAATGGTTCCTTCTTCTTTACTGTCATCCTGAACCTCATTCACAATAATTTCAAAACCGGCTTCTTCTAATTTGTCGCGGACTTCATAGAAATTCTGACCTTCCATATTCGTCAGATAATACACTTTATCATTATTTTTAGAGTTCTTCATATTGGGGAAAAATGTACTTATAATCAGAAAAGCTACCACAAGCACAATTGCCGTTGAAGCACCGATAGCTGTCCAAAAAGCAGTTTTATCCGATTTTCCGCTAGTTTTTTTCTTTTTCTTTGCCTTAGGAATATCTTCGTCTTCATCATGGTATCTCTGCACAATTGTCTCTTCTGCGCCCTGTCTTTGTGCACGCTGATTTCTTCCGGGAAGTTCAATTCCTGCATCATGTCTTGCCAGATTTACCATTTCAATCGTTTCTAAAACGAAAGCATCTTCATTTTCTTTTGTGGTGAGATTTTCCACCTTTTTGAATTCGGTCAATTCGGCAGACATTTCTTTGGCACTCTGATAACGGTTCAACACATCTCTCTGCATGGATTTGGTAACAATGCGAACCAATTCATTGGGCACAGAAATATTTAAGTCCTTAATGGAAACCGGCTCAGAACTTAAGTGCATTAACGCTACCGAAACCGGATTATCCCCATCATAGGGCAATTTTCCGGTCAGCATTTCATACATCACAATCCCTAAAGAATAGATATCGCATCTGGCATCAATCATAATGCCTTTTGCCTGCTCAGGAGAAATGTAATGTACCGAACCGATTACATCACTGTCAATCTTCTTGGTTTCGTTGTTGTTAACTGCTCTGGCAATACCAAAATCAGTCACTTTTAACACACCGTCATCGGTTACAATGATATTTAAAGGTTTAATGTCACGATGAACAATACCGTTCTTATGCGCACATTCTAATGCAGAAAGAATCTGCAATGAAAAATTAAGTGCAACATTCCACGCCAAAACTCCGTTGGCTTTAATCACTTCTTTTAGAGTGACCCCTTCCACATATTCCATAACAATATAATGAATACTATCTTCTTCACCCACATCATACACAGATACAATATGTGGGCTGGACAAGGATGCCGCCGCCTGAGATTCAATATAGAAACGCTTGATAAATTCTTTATCCTCGTTAAATTCATCCTTTAAAATTTTTACGGCTACAAAACGATTTAAGAGGTTACATCTTGCTTTATATACGTGAGACATGCCTCCCACGCCAATTAATTCTAAAAGCTCATATCTTCCGCCCAGAATTTTTCCAATCATAATCTTTTCTCCTTATTTCGATTTCTTATCGGTTCTACCGAAGAACTATCGTGATATTATCTGATCCGCCATATTCATTTGCAAGCTTTACTAAAGCTTCCGTGGCCGCCTTGCGGGTATATCGGTTTACAAGGTTGAAAATTTCTTCATCCGATACGTGCGATGTAAGTCCATCGGTACACAAAAGAAGTTTGTCTGTTCTCTCTGTGTTTAAGAAGAAAATGTCGGGATACACTTCCGGTGCAATCCCAAGTGCCTTTAAAATTTCATTTCTACGAGGATGAGTTTTTGCTTCCTCGGGAGAAATCACTCCATTTTTCACCAGTTCATACACATAAGAATGATCCTTGGTGATTTGCGTTATTTTTTCTTTGGATATCAGATAAGCCCTGGAATCTCCCACATTGGCAACATACATTTTTTTGGAATTTCCAACAGCTACCACTATGGTTGCTCCCATTCCGCTTAATTCATTATTGCTGCAAGCTTCCTGATAAATTTGGGTATTTGCATACGAAATTGCATTTCTTAAAAAAACTTCAGGATCCGAAAAAGGATCGTTTACTTTAGCAAATTCTAAAATGGAACTCACCGCCATTGCACTTGCAATTTCACCTGCATTATGACCACCCATTCCATCGGAAACAATAATTAAAAATCCTTGTTTCTGATTTTCAAAATAAAAACTGTCCTCATTTAAAGAACGTTTTTTTCCGACGTCTGTGATACCGTGTATCATAGGGGCTCACCTTCCTTTCTATTGGATGCAGCTCGTCTCAACTGACCGCAAGCAGCGTTAATGTCTGTGCCAAGGGTCCGTCTAACCGTAGCGTTCAATCCGCCTGACATCAACATTTGCTGAAACTCTGCAATTCTTTTTTTCTCTGAGGGGGACATACTGCCCCGTGCCGGATTTACCGGAATTAAATTAACATGACAAAGCATTCCTTTTAAATGCCCGATCAGCTCTTTTGCATGTTCGGGTCTGTCATTCACGTCTTTGATCAAAGTATATTCAAAGGAAACGCGTCTTCCTGTTTTTTTCACATATTGTTTCACAGCTTTGAGTAATGTTTCATACGGGTACTTTCTGGAAACAGGCATTGTTTTATTTCGAATCGTATCGTTGGGAGCATGAAGAGAAACCGATAAGGTTAACGGAATATTTTCCTCCGCCAATCGGTTAATACCATCAACCAAACCGCAAGTGGACAAAGAAATATGCCGATAACCAATATTGATACCGTGTTCATCATTTACATTTTTTAAAAAACGAAGCACATTCTCATAATTATCCAGAGGTTCGCCGATTCCCATCAACACAATGTTGGAAATCCGTTTCCCCTCACCTTTTGCGGTAAAAAGAACCTGGTCTAAAATTTCGCCTGCTTCCAAATCTCGCACTTTGCCGCCTACAGTGGATGCACAAAATGTGCATCCCATATTGCATCCCACCTGGGTGGAAATACAAATGCTGTAACCGTGTTTATAATCCATCAATACGCTTTCAATGGTATTGCCGTCTCCCAATTCATATAAAAATTTGACAGTACCGTCTCGGGAAACTTCTTTTTTCACAACCTTCAAATCAGAAATATAAAAATCCTCTGATAATTCTGCTGCCATTTTTTTGGAAATATCTGTCATTTCTTCAAAGGAAGTAACCCCCAGAGAAAGCCATTTAAAAATTTGTTTGGCTCGAAACTTCTGGCGGTATTTTTGCAAAAAATATTCTTCTAATTCAGAGAAAAGTAAATTTTTAATATTCTGTTTCATAGAAGAACGCACAATTCCTTCCTTCGTTTTTATAAAGTAACTTTTTTAATAATCTTCTTAGGACATTTTTCCATACAAATACCGCACCCCACACATTTTTCGGGGTCAATGGTTGCCAGATAATGATCCACCTTTACAGCCTCATTGGGGCAATTTCTTTGGCAAAGAGAACAACCGATACAACCAGCCTGACATTCCTGCTTTACCAGGGCACCTTTATCGGTATTCCGACATTTTACCACATATTTGTCTTTTTCAGAAATAATGGTGATGAGCTGTTTGGGACAAGCTTTCACGCACTGTCCGCAGGCAGTACATTTATGAAAATCCACCACTGCAATCCCGTTTTTAATGCTGATAGCACCAAAATCACATACCTGCACACAAGAACCATACCCCAAACAACCGTTGCTGCAAGCCTTATAACCGCCACCAATCATACGGGCAGCAGAAACACAGTCTAAGATACCATCATACTGAAATTTAATTTCTGCAACATCGGTGCAACCTTCACAACGCACAAATGCAGCTTTCTTTTCAAAAACTTCCGCTTCCACTCCCAAAATTTTGGAAATAGTTGCCGCAGTTTCTTTTCCACCCACAGGACACACATTGGCCTTTGCTTCTCCTGAAAGAATTGCTGCAGCACACTGTGAACATCCTGCGTAGCCACATCCACCACAGTTTGCGCCGGGCAAAGCTTCGGTAATCAGTGGTAATTTTTCATCCTGCTTTACATAAAAAATCTTTGCAGCAAGACCGAGGAGCGCACCGAACACAAGACCCATAGCCGAAATTGCAATCGTTGCACTTAAAATATTTGTCATAATCTATTTCCTTTCGTCTACAGTTTCATACCGGCAAATCCTAAAAACGCCATCGCAATCAATCCCGCAGATACCAAAGCAATTGGCATTCCCTTCATAAAAGAAGGAATCTTAGAATTTTCCAAACGTTCTCTTACACCCGCAAACAACCAGATTGCCAAAGTAAAGCTCAAAGCTGCGGCAATCCCGGATACCAGACTTTCTAAAAATCCGTAATCTTTTTGCACATTTAAAATAGCAACGCCAAGCACAGCACAGTTGGTGGTAATTAAGGGCAAATAAATTCCCAAAGACGCATACAACGGCGGGCTTAACTTCATAATCGCCATTTCAACAATCTGAACCAATGCCGCAATTACCAAAATAAATGCAATTGTCTGCAAATATTCCAACTGAAACGGAACTAAAACGAAATGATTCACGAGCCACGTCATAGCACTGGCAAGCGCCATAACAAAAGTAACCGCCATTCCCATAGCTAGAGCGGTACTTGTTTTTTTGGATACCCCAAGGAACGGGCAACATCCTAAAAATTTAACTAAAACAAAGTTCTCCACCAAAATGGTGGTAATTAAAATGGAAAATAATTTGCCAACATCAACCATTTTTGGTGCCTCCCTTCGTTCTCATTGCATTGATCACGCCCAACACAATCCCCAAAACGATAAATCCGCCCGGAGGAAGAATCATCATAATAGCTTTGGGATAATTGGGACCGAACACAGAAATTCCTGCTAAGCTTCCGTTTCCAAGCAATTCACGGATGGAAGATAAAATTACCAGCGCAACCGTGAAACCAAGTCCCATGCAAAGACCGTCAACCGCAGATTTTCCGGGAGTATTTTTGGATGCAAAGCTTTCTGCTCTAGCCAAGATAATGCAGTTTACCACAATTAACGGAATAAATACCCCCAAAGATGCAGAAATGTCTGGAAGATATGCTTTTAAAGCCATTTCCACTGCGGTTACAAATCCTGCAATAATTACAATGTAAGAAGCAATTCTGATTTTATCGGGAATAAATTTTCTTAAAATAGAAATAAAGAAATTAGAGCAGATTAGAACCAAAGTAGCGGATAAGCCCATTCCCAAACCATTGATAATGGAGGTGGAGGTTCCTAATGTGGGACACATCCCAAGGAGTAGCACAAATACAGGATTTTCCTGAAACATTTTTTTAAAAAACGCTTTCATTATTTAGCACCCTCCTTTGTCTCTTTCGCCTCTTTTGCCTCTTTTGCCATATCAGATGCCTGATTGATGGCACCATTTACGGCTTTCGAGGTGACAGTAGCACCTGTCATCGCCTGAATTTCGGAAAAATCCTGAGCCGGCTTTCCGTTAAACTGGGATGCAAAAGGCTCTTCTTTCGCACGGGAACCAAGACCAGGAGTTTCAGACATTGAAATATATTCCACGCCGGTTACATTAAAATCGGCATCGAAACCGACAATCAGCTCAATATCGCCACCGTAGCCTTCCGGAGTTACAACATTTACTGCATACCCTTTTATTTCGCCATTCTCAATTCCGACATAAACTGCATCACTGAATTTTTCCAACTCACAATCAGATAAAACAGATTGCATTGCTTCTGCTTTTTTGGATTCAGTCAATTCATCAATAATCGGTTTCGTCACATAATTTAAAGCGGATAAGCCCAGTGCAACTACCAAACATATTACAAACAGTTTGATTGCTAAAACGAAAATGTTATCATTTTTTTTCATCTGCAACATGTCTCCTTTGTGCACCGTATTTTTTAGGAAGAACTAATTTGTCAATTTGAGGTGCTAAAATATTTACCAATAAAATGGAATAACAAACACCTTCCGGATAACCGCCCTTCACTCGAATAAAAATGGTTAAAGCACCTGCTAAAATACCGGCAATGATATTGCCCTTTCCTGTGGTGGGAGAGGTAGTGTAATCCGTTAACATAAAAATTCCACCCAGTAATACGCCGCCGGTTAACACAGAAGCAATGGGATCACCACTCATCAATCCCTGATAACCAAAGAACCAACCTAACAGGGCAACCGTTACTACATAGGAGAAGGTTGCATGAGGTTGAATAATTTTCCGTGCCCACAAATAAATAAATCCCAAAATTAAAGCAACGGCACAAACTTCACCCATAGCACCGCCCATATTTCCAAAAAGCATATCCATGTAACTGAGGTTTACCTGCTCTCCTGCTTTCAAAAGTTTTAAAGGAGTAGCATAAGAAACTGCATCCACAGAGGAAGCCTGATAAGAAAAAGGAGCAGTCCAAGTAGTCATCGGAAGTGAGTAAGATGCCAACAAAAAGGCACGACCTGCCAAAGCGGGATTAATAAAGTTATTTCCTAATCCGCCAAACAGACATTTTGCAACAATAATTGCAAAAAAGGAGCCAACCACAGGAATATACCAAGCTACACCGACGGGCAAGGTCAATGCAAGCAATACGCCGGTGATTGCAGCACTACCGTCAAAAATGGTAGTTGGCTTTTTAAAAAGTGTACACCACAAATGTTCAAACAACATTGCTGAGGTCACAGAAACAATGATTAAAATCAATGCACGAATCCCAAAAATCCAAGTTGCAGCCCCAATTGCAGGAATCAATGCAATCAAAACATTACTCATAATTTTTCCGATTCCAAAATTGGTTTGAATATGAGGCGAAGTAGATACAATCAATTTTTCATTCATAACAGTCACCAAATGCCAAAAGGCACCTTGCTAATAATCCTTTCTATACAATAATTCCGATGAAGAAATCTATTGTTTTTTCGGAAGACTTGCTTTAGCAATTTTAATGGTTTGCACTAAGTGTCTTCTTGAGGGACAGATATAACTGCAAGTTCCGCATTCCATACAATCCTTAAGTCCGTAACGAACAGCCTGATCGTAATTATGCAGTTCTGCATGTGCCATAATCATAAGCGGCATCAATCTCATCGGGCAGTGCTTTACGCATCTTCCGCATTTTAAGCAATCTTTCGGTTCATAATGACGATATTCCTTATCAGTAAAGAATAAAAGTCCTGAAGTTCCTTTCATCACAGGTGCCTCTAAAGTGTACTGCGCGGTTCCCATCATCGGACCACCTGCCAATACTTTTTTTATTCCGTCGGTAAGGCCCACATGTTCTGCCAGACAAGATAAAGGAGTACCGATTCTAACTAACAAATTTTCAGGATTTTTTGCACCGCTACCTGAAACGGTAACGACTCTCTTGATAAGAGGCATCCCGGTTCTGATTGCCGTGGAAATTTCAGCTGCAGATGCTACATTTTGCACCACAACACCCGCATCAATGGGTAATTGACCGGATTTCACCTCACGTTTCAAAACAGAATCAATCAGCTGTTTTTCACTACCCTGGGGATATTTTGTTTTTACGAGAATTACCTCGATATCAAATTCTTCTTTACACTTTTCACTCAATAAGCGGAAGGCATCTTGTTTATTATCTTCAATAGCGATATAACCTCGATGCACATTTAAGATTTTCATCATAATTTTTAACCCGTCGATAATATCATCGGGATGTTCCAACATCATACGATGATCGGCAGTTAAAAAAGGTTCACATTCTGCACCGTTTAAAATTACACAATCAGCTTTTTTGCCTTCGGGAGGAGATAATTTGATAAAGGTTGGAAAAGTAGCTCCACCCATTCCCACAATACCGGCTTCTTTGATGGCTTCAACCAATTCCTGGGCAGACATTTTACCGGGATTTTTGGGAATCACTGTTTCACAAACGGTGTTTAGTCCATCATTCTCAATCACCACAGCCAAGCATTTTCCAAGTCCTGTGTGCGGACGTTCTTCTATTGCTATTACCTTACCGGAAACAGAGGAATGCACAGGAACCGAAACAAAGCCGGACGGTTCACCAATTTTCTGCCCCATTTTTACCTCATCACCAACTTTTACCAAGGGTTTACAAGGTGCCCCGATATGTTGTGACATGGGAATCATAATGGTATTCGGAGTTGCTAAAGCAACGATTTTTTTTGCTGCAGTAATATCTTTACGTTCCGGAGGATGAAATCCTCCTCGAAATGTACGTGCCATATTGCAAAATCCTCCTCATGATTTAACAATTTTTATTCTACTTCTGCCGCTACGGGTGCTTCTGCTAAAGGAGGGATAGAAGATTCTGCACTCGGAGCAGCTTCTGTGTTCTGTGAAGATACAGAAGGCTGGGATGTTTGTGTAGACTGAGTAGATTCTTGAGAAACGGATGACGAAGTATCCGCAGAATCTCCACCGGTAGTAGTTTCAGGTGATTGGGAAGTTTGCTGAGTAGATTCTCCTACAGGAATCTGTTCGGTTGCAGCAGTATTTTCCGATTCAATAGTTGTTTGAGATTCCCCGGCGGTGCTATTTGCTTCACTTTCAGCTTCATTTGTTTGAGGAACTGAGGGAGCCGTGCTGGCAACAGTTCCTGCTAAGCCTGCATTGGAGGTCTGAATAATTTTTGTTAAGGGAATGTAATTGGAAACACCTAAATCATCGGTACGAATTACATTACCGCTTTCATCTTTTACAATACGGTATGTACGCACATCCTGACCATCGTAACCATATTGCGTTACAATACTTTTTCCGGCTGCCAAAGAGGGATTATACACGTATTTCACCCCACGGCCGTAATACCCTAAATTTTCAGTAGTGATTTCAACAGTATTGTTGTTTTCTTTGGTTCCCCAAATTTCAACAGTCATTACCCCATTTTCAGCATATGCTTTAATTTTGATGGGATTCTGCATTGAATTTTCAAATTTAAAATCAATAGAGCCGTATACTACGGTAGCATCAACACCGGGCTCCGCATAAGCCACCACAAAATTATGATTTTTACGTTCAACAATCTTTAAATCGCTATACAATGCAGCAGGATAGATGGTGGAGGAAACCTGGCAAATACCGCCACCGGTACCGTCAACCACGCTGTCTGCCAGGAAAATTTTCGCATCCTTAAAACCGTTTTCGTAGGAACGCTTTCCAACAACTTCATTAAAGGAGAATACATCTCCACTGTTTAACACTGTTCCGTTTACTTTTTCTGCTGCTAATTTTACATTAGAACTACGGGAAACTTCGTCTTCATTATATTCAGTAGAAAAAATAGACAAACGATTGGGGAAAGCATCTGTAGAAAGTTCATCGGTACGTACGTTAGGTTCTAATACGGTTACGGGAACACTGAACTCTCTTTCTCCGCTGGCCAACATTTGTGCTAACACAGCTTCATCAATCTGAAGTCCTGTCTGATGAGGCAACACAACTTTTTTCCCATCTTGCACCTCGATTCTGGCATCAACCACAGGAAGATTGATGTCCTTTGCCATTTCCGCTGCGGTCAAAGGTCCGGCAACACGTTTGGTCAGTTGATATGCGTCCTGAATATCGGGATACTGCTCTGTAATTTCAGAGAATAACAGCTCAAAATCAAATACATGAGTTTCATCAGATAACACAATGTCAGCAACGTTTTCGTTAATCGTAAATTCAAAGCGCTGTACTTGAAATCCTTCCTGAGTCAGAAGAGTCTTTAAAACTGTAGTAAACATTTCTTCATCCATAACTACACTGGGAGCAATATCTCTGTTGCTCCAACGAATGACAAAATTATCAAAGAAATTATTTTTCCCCGCAGACATAATATCTGCCAAAGTTTTTTCCTTGTCAATAGAGAAGCCTGCAGAATTCAAATCCAAAGCAACCGTTTTGTCTTCCACAGTAACACTAATCCCCTTGGTCTTCTGAATTTCTGCATCAATCAAAGCAGAAATTTCTTCTTCGGTTTTTCCGCCAACAGAGGTACCGCAAAAAGAAACCCCTTTGGAAGCGGCTGCCGCATTATAGGTATCGCAAATGGGGGGAATCATAAAGCAAAGCAATACAATTACCAAAAGAGAAATCCCCATAATCCATAAATTTGTTTTCGTAAAAATCTTCTTCATAACTCAATTCCTCAAAATCCGTTCAATTATTATTATTCACAGAAATAATAACTTTTCTGTTCAGCAGTAAGTGCGTCCAAACCCGCTCCCAAAGATTCCAACTTAATTTTTGCTATCTTTCGGTTAATTTCTTCGGGCAGATAGTGCATACCGGGCAGTAATTCATCTTTATGCGCTTTTAAATAATGTAATGCCAATGCCTGCACGGAAAAACTCATATCCATAATTTCGGCAGGATGTCCATCCCCTGCTGCTAAGTTTACCAATCTGCCTTCAGCCAGCAGATGAATTTCGTTGCCGTTAGTTAAAGTGTAGGTTTCAATATTCTGACGGGTTTCTTCGTGAGAAACACTTAAGGACAATAAATCATTTTTATTGATTTCTACATCAAAATGACCTGCATTTGCTAACACCGCACCATTTTTCATCACGTTAAAATGTTCTTTGGTGATAACATCTTTGCATCCTGTTAAGGTTACAAAAATATCACCTAATTTTGCAGCGTCATCCATTTTCATCACGGTGTGGCCATCCATCACCGCTTCGATGGCTTTGATTTCATCAATTTCGGTGATAATAACCTTGGCACCCAACCCTTTTGCACGAAGGGCTGCGCCACGTCCGCACCAACCGTAACCTGCAATCACAACGGTTTTTCCTGCAACCACTAAGTTGGTGGTACGGTTGATACCATCCCAGACAGACTGCCCTGTTCCGTAACGGTTATCGAATAAAAATTTCATCATCGCATCGTTTGCAGCGATAATGGGATATTTAATTTCGCCTTTTTGTGCTAAATTTTTTAAGCGGTTTACCCCTGTGGTGGTTTCTTCGGTGCCACCAATCAGGTTGTCTGCAAGATGAGGCATTTTATGGTGGATAATATCGGTTAAATCACCGCCGTCATCCAAAATCAAATCGGGACCGTCGGATAAAGACTCTTCCAGATGACGTTCGTACTCTTCCATAGAGACGCCGTGTTTTGCACACACACGGATTCCGTCTGCCCGTAATGCTTCACACACATCATCCTGAGTGGATAAGGGATTGCATCCGGTTGCGGTTACAATGGCACCTGCGTTTTTGAGCATCTTTACAAAGCAGGCTGTTTTTGCTTCTAAATGAATACAAACAGTGATTTTTAATCCTGAAAACACCTGTTTTTCCACAAAGTCTTTTTCAATTTCGGTTAACACGGGCATAAAACGTTTTGCCCAGGCGATTTTCTTCTGACCGCTTAAAACTAAATCATTCATAATTTTTTCCTTTATATTATCATTGTTAGATCAGGTACATCAGTTCAGATAATACCTTCCAAAATGTTTCAGTAGCTTTTCTTCCTTCCTCCACCACTTCTTCGTGAGAAAGGGGCGCTTTGGAAATTCCTGCAGCTAAATTGGTAATTAAGGAAATGCCAAGTACATTCATCCCACAGTGATTTGCCACAATGACTTCCGGCACGGTGGACATTCCTACCATATCAGCACCTAAAATGCCAAAGGCACGAATTTCCGCAGGTGTTTCAAACTGAGGTCCGCCCGTCATCACATACACACCGGTTTTATAGGGAACCCCAACTTTTTGGAAGGCAGTTTTGCAATGTTCTCTCAACTCCATAGAATATGCGCAGGACATATCGTGAAAACGAGGACCAAAGGTTTCATCATTTGGGCCAAGCAAAGGACTTTGTAACCCTAATTTGATATGATCGGAAATCACAACCAAATCCCCTGCACGAAAATCGGGATTGATGCCTCCGGTTGCATTGGTGAGAATCAAATTGGAAACACCGAGAAGCTTTAATACTCTCACATAGAAGGTGACTTCGCCCATGGAATAGCCTTCATAAAAATGAAAACGACCTGACATAAAAATCACGTTTTTTCCGTTCATTTCGGCAAAAACCATTTCTCCCCGATGCCCCGGTACCGTAGAAACAGGAAAACCGGGGATTTCACTGTATGATATTGTCAATTTATTAGGCAATTTGTCGATTAAATTGCCGTAGCCGGAGCCTAATACCACGCAGGTATCGTAGGCTCCGTCAATTTTTTCCTGTAAGAAAGCTGCTGCTTTCTGATAATTAGACATTTATAATACCTCTTTTATTTGAAGTATGCTACGCCGGATTCAAAGAGTTTCATATCAAAAGAACCGTCGATATTTTTATACAAGCTATCTGCAATACGTTCAGAGTGACCCATTTTACCAAAGATTCTGCCGTCTTTGGAGGTGATACCTTCAATGGAGCATAAAGAACCATTGGGATTATATCTGGGATCATAGGTGGGATTGCCGTTGGGATCAACGTACTGAGTAGCCACCTGACCATTTTTAATCAGTTCATCCAACACTGCTTTGGGTGCAGTGAATCTGCCTTCCCCGTGAGAAATTGCAGTTTTATACACATCGCCAACCTTGGTATTTGCTAACCAGGGAGACAGATTGGATGCTACTTTTACGTCTACCATTGTCGAAATATGACGAGGAATGGTGTTAAAGGTTAAGGTAGGCCAGTTTTCGTTGGGTTCTAAAATGTCGCCGTAAGGAACCAGACCTAATTTAATTAACGCCTGGAAACCGTTACAGATACCTAACATCAGACCATCTCTCTGATACAGCAGTCTGTTGATTGCATCTTTGATTTTTGGGTTTCTTAACACTGCGGAAATGAATTTACCGCTGCCGTCGGGCTCGTCACCACCGGAGAAACCGCCGGGAATCATCATAATCTGAGATTTTTCGATAGCATTCGCCATTGCTTCCACGGATTCTTCCAACATAGAAACAGTCAAGTTTTTAAATACCATAATTTCGGGTTCTGCACCTGCTTTTTCAAAGCGTCTTGCAGAGTCGTATTCACAGTTGGAACCGGGGAATACGGGAATTAACACCTTGGGTTTTGCCACCTTGATGGAAGAAGTCACAATGTTTGCAGCTTTGTATTCACAATCTGCCATTTCACCGCTGATTTCATCTGCATAAGGGGGATATACTTTTGCTAAGGGTTTTTCAAATGTGTCAGACAGCTGAGCTAAGTCATATTCTTTGCCGCCCATCACGATGGCTTCAGATTCATTGGTAGTACCGATTAAGGTAAGGTCTAAATCTTTTTCGGTTTCTACCACGAAAGAACCGTATTTTTTATCAAATAAACCGTCTTCTTTTGCAAAAGTGAAACCAATGCGGTTACCCAGCACCATTTTGGTGACTGCTTCTGCAATACCGCCGTAAGAAACAGCAGAAGCAGAAATCACAGTACCGTTTGCTAAGTTTTCTTCTAACCAATGGATATTTTCCAAGAATTTATCCATGTCAAGGAGTCCGTTTTCTAAAACAGGAGTTTCCAACAGATATACTTTGGAATTTTTCTGTTTCATTTCCCGGGAAATAACATTTTTGGTAGACACAGGTGCAATCGCAAAGGATACCAATGTGGGAGGCACGTCCATATCGTTAAAGGAACCGGACATAGAGTCTTTACCGCCGATTGCTGCAATTTTAAGCAGTTTCTGAGCGTGGTATGCACCCAGCAACGCTGCAAAGGGTTTTCCCCAACGGGTTGATTCATCACGCAGACGTTCAAAATATTCCTGGAAGGTTAAATAAGTGTCGGACAGTTTGGCACCTGCCGCAATAATTCTTGCAACAGATTCAATTACCGCGTAGTATGCACCGTGGAAGGTGGATACAGAAGACAGTTTGGAATTATAACCGTAGCTCATTACGGTAGCGGTAGTGGTATCACCGTATTCAACGGGGATTTTTGCCGCCATAACGTCTTCGGGGGTCAGTTCATATTTTCCTCCGAAAGGCATTAAAACAGTTGCCGCACCGATGGTGGAGTCAAAGTTTTCAATCAAGCCCTTCTGAGA
The DNA here is from genome assembly GCA_015068645.1 of Oscillospiraceae bacterium. NCBI lineage: Bacteria > Bacillati > Bacillota > Clostridia > Eubacteriales > Oscillospiraceae > Oscillospiraceae bacterium. Next base: position 91,847 of record SVKD01000004.1, on the reverse strand, counting down.
GCAGATATTCAAGTCGGAGAGCATTTCGTCTAAATCAGAGAATTCTCCGCATAATGCGTTTTTCAGTTCAATTTTGGGAACGGTTACTTTTGCCTGTTTGGAAGCACCGTTGGAATTTAAGAAGGTTCTGGACAGATTTACAATCTTATTGCCTCTCCAGTACATTTCCAGTCGATTGGTGTCGGTAACATCGGCAACTAAAGTTGCTTCTAAGTTTTCTTCATTAGCATAAGCAATGAATTTGTCTGCATCACTTGCTGCAACCACAACTGCCATACGTTCCTGAGACTCGGAAATTGCCAGTTCGGTTCCATCTAAACCTTCGTATTTTTTCGGAACTTTGTCCAGCTGAATTACCAGACCGTCACACAGTTCACCGATGGCAACAGACACACCGCCTGCACCAAAGTCATTACAACGTTTGATTAAGGTGGTAACTTCTTTCTTTCTCATCAGACGCTGGATTTTACGTTCTTCAGGAGGATTACCCTTCTGCACTTCTGCACCGCAGGATTCTAAAGATTCCATCGTGTGTGCTTTGGATGAACCGGTTGCACCGCCGCAACCGTCACGTCCGGTTCTGCCACCCAGCAGAATAATTTTATCGCCGGGCTGAGGACGTTCTCTAACTACGCTTGCTTTCGGAACAGCACCCACAACGGCACCGATTTCCAAACGTTTTGCAACATAGCCTTCATCATATACTTCTCTTACCAAGCCGGTTGCCAGACCAATCTGATTACCGTAGGAGCTGTAACCTTTCGCTGCAACTTTGGAAATTTTTCTCTGAGGCAGTTTACCGGGTAAGGTATCTTTTAAGGATTTTCTCGGGTCACCGCTACCGGTAATACGCATTGCCTGATACACATAGGAACGGCCGGATAACGGGTCACGGATTGCGCCACCCAGACAGGTTGCTGCACCACCAAAAGGTTCAATTTCGGTGGGATGGTTATGGGTTTCGTTTTTAAACATAATGAGGTAAGCTTCTTTTTTGCCGTTTACTTCTGCTTCTACCTCAATGGAACATGCATTGATTTCTTCAGATTCGTCTAAGTTCTTTAAGTAACCCATTTTCTTCAGTTCTTTTGCAGCAATGGTGGCAATATCCATTAAGCAAATGGGTTTCTCGCTTCTGCCGAGAGTTATTCTTGCATTGCAATAATCATTGTAAACTTCATTTACCAATTCGTCTTCCACTTTGATGTCGGTTAAGTGAGTTGCAAAAGTGGTATGACGGCAATGGTCAGACCAGTAGGTGTCAATCATACGAAGCTCGGTTAAAGTGGGGTCTCTTCCCTCTTCGTCTTTAAAATATTTCTGACAGAAGGAAATATCATCAAAGTCCATAGCGAAGCCATAGTCAGAAAGCATCTTTTTCAATGCAATTTCATCTGCAGTGATGAAGCCATCGATCACAGCAACATCTGCAGGTTCGGTAACCACATCAATTAATGTGGTGGGTTTTTCAGCTTTAGCTTCTCTTGCTTCTACAGGGTTAATCAGATATTTTTTGATTTCTTCTAATTTTTCATCGGAAACATTCCCTAAGAAAGCATATACAGTAGCCGTTTTTACGATGGGACGTTCTTTCCCGGTAATAACCTGCACACACTGTGCCGCTGAGTCTGCTCTTTGGTCATACTGACCGGGCAGATATTCCATCACGAAAGTTTTGGCATCTGCTAAATCCACGGTTTCGTCATAAACGAAATCCTGCATCGGCTCCGAGAAGATAACATATTTTGCTTTTTCGTATTCTTCTTTGGTGATGCCGTAAATATCGTAACGCACCAGAACACGAACTTTTTCCAGTTCCTTGGTATTTAAGTTGTCTCTTAAGTCTTTGCAAACGGATTTTGCTGCAATGTCAAAGCCGTCTTTTTTTTCTGCGTAAATTCTAAAAATTTCCATAACCTGACTCCTACTGTATCCTTTCATTTATTCTTTTCCTACTTGATTTTTTAGACTTTGAAGATAAGCTTCCACAGCACCTCTTCGAATCGTGGTAACACCGGAAAACTCCTGATTTAAAGATTCTTCCATCATTTGGATTGCCAGCTCGGCTTCTCCCAATCTATCCAACACACAACCGTAATTGTAATACGCTTCGGGGAAATTTGGATTTTTATCCATTAAGGCTGCATAAATCTCTTTTGCTTTTTCGTATTCACCTTTTTTATAAAGGCACAATCCGTAATTATCGCAAATGACCATATTATCGGAATTATACCGATAAGCTTCTTCGTTTACATCTGTGTAATATTGTTCATCTTCAGTCAGAATTGCCATATAACCATAAGTGGCATAAAAATTACTGTTCACAAATCCGCTTTCTTTAATGGCTTCCAAAATTTCTTTGGCTTCCAAAATTTCTTTATTCTGCAAAGCGATAATCGCCATCATGCATCTTGCCTGACTTTTTACTGCGGGTTTTATTTTAGCATCCATCAACAAAAGATTCAGTATTTTTTTTGCTTCTCGTTCCTCTCCAAATTTCAGTTCAGCATATGCTACCTGAATTTGCTTTGCCGGCGCAAGACCTTGTTTATATGCCTTTCGAAGCTGCTCCATACCTACCGAAGAATCTCCGGAAAGCACCTCCTTCACGCCCTTATGATATGCGATAGATGCGCGCTTTTTAAATACATAAAAAACCGCAAAGGCAAACAATATAAATCCGATAAATTCGAATAATCCCATTTTTTCAATCCTTCCTTGCGAGATATGATGATGCTTAAAACTCAGCTGTGCCCACTGTTCTGGGGAACGGAATTACATCACGGATGTTTGACATACCGGTTATATACATAATTGCACGTTCAAATCCAAGACCGTAACCTGCGTGTTTGTTGGAACCATATTTTCTTAAGTCCAGATAGAATCCGTAATCTTCTTCATTTAAGCCCATTTCTTTCATACGTTCCAAGAGAACGTCCATTCTTTCTTCTCTCTGGCTACCACCGATGATTTCGCCAACACCGGGAACTAAGCAGTCCATCGCTGCAACGGTTTTACCGTCATCATTTAAGCGCATATAGAAAGCTTTAATATCTTTGGGATAATCGGTAACAAAAATGGGTTTTTTGAACACGGTTTCGGTTAAGTAACGTTCGTGTTCGGTCTGCAGGTCAATACCCCATTTTACGGGATACTCAAATTTTTCACCGCAATTTTCTAAAATTTCAACTGCTTCGGTATAAGTTACTCTGCCAAAATCGGAATTTGCAACAAAGTTCAATCTTTCCAACAGTGTTTTATCTACAAAGTTGTTGAAGAATTCCATTTCTTCGGGAGCGTGTTCCAAAACATAGCGAATAATGTATTTCAGCATTGCTTCTGCCAGTTCCATATCATCATTCAAATCAGCAAATGCAATTTCAGGCTCAATCATCCAGAATTCTGCAGCATGACGGCTGGTGTTGGAATTTTCTGCACGGAAAGTGGGGCCAAAGGTATACACTTTCTTGAATGCCATTGCATAAGTTTCCACATTCAGCTGACCGGAAACGGTTAGGTTGGTGGATTTCCCGAAAAAGTCTTCGGAAAAATCAACTTTGCCATCTTCCATCGGTAGTTCGTTTAAGTCTAAAGTAGTTACTCTAAACATTTCACCTGCACCTTCACAGTCACTACCGGTGATAATGGGAGTGTGCACATACACAAATCCGCGTTCGTTGAAGAACTGATGAATCGCAAAGGCAACCAGCGAACGGATGCGGAACACTGCAGAGAACAGGTTAGAACGGGGACGCAAGTGCGCAATCTGACGGAGATATTCCACACTGTGACGTTTTTTCTGCAGAGGATAGTCAGGAGAAGAAACGCCTTCAATAATAATTTCTTCTGCCTGAATTTCAAACGGCTGTTTGGATTCGGGAGTTTCTAACAGAATTCCTCTTACTCTCAAAGCAGCACCCACATTTAAGGCAGCAATTTCTGCATAATTATCTAATTTATCCTGACTGAAAACAATCTGAATATTTTTGAAAAATGTTCCGTCATTCAATTCGATAAAACCGAATGCTTTGGAATCACGGATGGTTCTTACCCAACCGGTTACGAATACTTCCTGCTGATCTAAGGAAGCGTGAGTTTTGTAAAGTTCTTTGATTTCTGTGGTGCGCATGAGTTATCCTCCATATCTATTCTTTTTCATTACGAATTTGGTTTGGATTGGTATATAATTATATCTAATCCATAATTTGATATTTTATTATAACATAATAAAATCATAAAAGGAAGACTTTTTTGCAATTTTTTTTAAATTTTTGCATATTTTTTTTGATTTTTTCTAAAATAAACAAAAAAGGGGGTATTTTTTATGAATTTCAGTATCAATTTGGACGAAAATATCACCCGTTTACGAAAACAATTTCAAGGAAATTGTATGATTGTTTTCCGACATCTGGAGAACGCTGTTTCCCCACAAATCAAAGGAACCGCGATTTTCTCTGACGGATTAGTGGGAGCAAGTTTGGTAAACGACTATGTGGTAAAACCGTTTGTGGGAAATACACTCCTGAAAGAACAGGAAAACAAGCTGCATTTTTTACAAAATAGCGTATTTCAATCGAATGACGTGGTAATTATCCAAAATAACCAGGAATTGGTTCAGCGTTTGTTCTCGGGGGACGTCATTTTTTTCCTGAATGGCTATCATACTCCGTTAGCGGTGAACGCCAGATTCCCTGCCACAAGAACTGTCTCGGAGCCGGAAAATGAAAAAACGCTGAAAGGCCCACGAGAAGGGTTCTGCGAATTGATTTTGTTCAACACCGCTCTTATTATGAGAAGACTGAAAAACGAGCACCTAAAACTGGAAAATTTCACGTTGGGAACACAAACTAAAACTACGGTAATTATGGCATATATTGAGGGACTCTGTCATCCCGAGCTGATTGAACAAATCCGATGTCGACTGAATGCAATCAAAACCGACGGACTAACCGACACCAATCAACTGGCGGAGCTCCTAAAAGACAAGCCTCTCTCTCCGTTTAAAACTACCGGTTCTACCGAACGTCCTGATGTGGTTTGTCATAAACTGATGGAAGGCAGAATCGCGATTTTAGCAGATGGCACGCCTCAGGTAATTACTCTTCCGTTTCTATTCCACGAATACTTTTCTTCCACAGATGATTACAGTGTAAATTTTTATTACGGATCCATCTCAAGACTGCTTCGTTACATTTCCTTTTTAATTGCCGTTTTTTTGCCGGCTATTTATCTTGCAGCCGTAAAATTCCAACTGGAAATCCTGCCGGAAAAACTGCTTTACAGCATCAGCTCAAGCAGAATGAACGTTCCTTTTTCCGCCACGGTGGAATTACTGATATTTTTTCTGTTTTTTGAAATTTTAAGAGAAGCCTCAACCCGCACTCCGTCAGCAATTGGACAAACATTAAGTATTGCAGGCGCACTCATTTTGGGTCAGACTGCCGTGGAAGCCAATTTTATTTCCGTTCCTGCCATTATTATCGTGGCAATCAGCGGACTTTGCACCAATGTGTTACCGCAAATGAGAGGTCCACTCATTTTACTTCGTTTGATGATTCTGATCGGAGCCGCTTTTTTGGGAATTTACGGAGTTGTTTTAGGGGCAATTGCACTCATTGTTCATCTTTCTGATATTACTGTTTCAGGCGAAAATTACTTGTCGGAAATGATTCCGCAAAAAAGGAATCTTTGGGATATTTATATCCGCGGTCCTTACCGCTTTCTAAAACGAAATAAAAAAGAAAAAGCAAGGTGAGAACGAAATGGTAAAAAAACTGATTCTGTTAATTCTTTTGATAACAATCTCAGGAATCCATACAGGTTGTACAAAAGAGAATGAATTAGGAAATCTTTCTGTGGTAACCGGGTTATTCTTGGGTGAAAATCAGAACCGATATATCCTCATTGCAGATTGCATGAACTTCTCCAACGAAGAAAATGGAAAAGAAAGTAAGTCGATTCGGATAACCGCATCCTCTTTGCAGAAAGGCTTTTCTTCCTTAAAAAAAGAATCCCAAACTCCATTGTATTTTTCCCGTACCAAAGTTTTACTCTTAGACAAAAAAATTTCAGAATCAAAAAGAGACGCTGTTTTAGAAGAATTGCTGAACTGCCGGATTGTCCCGGCTGATATTTCTATTTTAAAAGCAGATTTCTCAGAAAAAAAGCTTCTATCCGAAGAAGGAACCTCCTTTGGTTTAACCATTGACGAGCAACTAAACAAAAACAATGATGCCGATTTTTGCAAACTGTATCAACTGGTGAAAAGCGATAACGAAATAAGCAATGAAATTCCGGCGGTATCATTATCTGAAAACGGATTTTATATAAAAACTCAAAACTCCAAATAAGAAAGAAGGTATCCTATGAAATTGACTGACCGACAAGGTTTTTCGTTAATTACTGCATTCCTGTTCGGCAACGTATTATCAGGAATCGGCGGGAACGGCAGCGGACCTAAAACAGGATATCTTTCTGTATGGCTCAGTTTTGGAATTTTTGCAGTGCTCACCCTGATGTTTCAAAAACTTACAATCAAACATAGTGCTCATGATTTTTTTTCATTGACCCATCAGCTTTTTGGCAAAATCGGCAATCAAATTTTTTTGGTTTTTGTGGCGATTTTCAGTTTTTCTGCAAGTTTTTTAAGCATCACAAACTATATGGATTTTATTCAATTTTCCGTAACCACAAATTTTCCCGTTACCATAGGATTATTTTTTATGTTACTTCTGACTGCTTATCTTTGCTTAAAGGGCATCAAAATCATGGGAAGATATGCAGAGATTATTCTTCCGATCGTGATAATTTCAGTGATTTTATTGCTGACTCTCGGGGTAAAAGAAATTCGGAATATTACGTTACCTCTCCCCTCATCTCCCACTCAGTTTGCAAAACAGGGATGGCAGATTTTTTGTTCTCCTTTTTCTGAAATCACATTTTTATGGATTCTTTTTGACCACTTGCAAAACCCCGAACACATCGGGAAACTCTCTCTCAAATCCGGGCTTATTACCACCATATTATTTTCCTTGGTTTATCTTTTCAATGTCAATCTGCTGGGAGAAAATTTACTGCAAAAAATCAGGTTTCCAACTTACTTTTCCGCCTCTTTGGTGGAAGTTGGAATTGTGGTGGAAAATGCCGAATCTTTAATAACCCTTTCCTACTCTTTTTGCGATATTTTATACGGTGCTCTTTGTCTTTTTGTTGGGGTAAAAGCAACTTGTAAATTGTTGGAAACTGTTGGATTTTCTACTCACAAAACAAAAAAAATAACAGCATTTTCAGCTGTTATTTTCCTGTTTCTATTGTATATTTCCGGATTGATTCCAACCGATTTATCGACTTATTATCCGGCAGTTTCGCTTTTGTTTCTGCCGTTTACGGTAGGTGTCCCACTGCTTTTATTCTTTCTTGGAAAAAATCAAAAAAGCAGTTCATTTTCTAAAAAACTGTAAAATTTGTTGCCTGATACCACAAGATGGTCCCGAACACGAATATCTATGGTGTTTAATGCTCTGGTAATCAACCTGGTAGTATCCATATCCGCACCACTTGGAGCAAGATTTCCACTGGGATGATTATGAGCTAAAATCACCTGTTTCGTCTTCGGAAATTTCAAAGCTTCTTCCACGATTCTACGTGATTCCACAGTGATTTCGTTCACAGAACCTTCCGTGATTTTGGTATACGAAATCACTTTATTGTTATTATTTAAAAAGATAGCATAAAACACTTCATTTCGGTGTCCGGAAAACAAATGAATTACAAAATCTCCAATTTCTTGGGTAGTTGTTAATATTTGAGTTTCTTTCAACTTTTCTTTCTCGAGTTCCCGAATAATACATTTCACCAATGTAATCAGTGCAGCTGTATTTTCTCCCACACCGGGAATTTTACTAAGTTCACCGGGGCTTGCTTCAAATACCGTAGAAAAATTGTTCCCATAGTAATTCAAAATGGTATGTGCAAGCTCATTGGTATCTTTTCTTGGAATGGAATAAAACAACAGCAATTCCAAAAGCTCGTGCTGACAAAGATAATCAAACTGAGAAGAAAGCAATTTGGAACGAAGTCTCTTCCGATGACCATCATGCACAGTGCTTTGTACCGCTTTTTTCTTAGGCTCTGTCATACAGGTTATTACCGTCTTTATCAATTACCACGGTTAAAGATAAATCTTCCACTTCTAATCTACGCAGTGCTTCTGCTCCTAAATCTTCATAAGCAATCACTTCTGCTTTTTTGATAGATTTGGAGATTAACGCACCTGCGCCACCGATTGCAGCAAAATAAATACCTTCATTACGTTTTACCGCATCGATAACATCCTGGTTACGAAGACCTTTTCCAATCATACCCAACTGACCTTCATCCAGCAGAGTGGGAGCATACTTATCCATACGGTAGCTGGTGGTAGGTCCGCAAGAACCAATTACTTCACCCGGCTTCGGAGGAGTGGGACCTGCATAATAAATGATTGCATCTTTAATATCCAAAGGTAATTCTTCCCCTGCTGCCAAGGCATCGGTCATTCTCTTATGAGCAGCATCTCTGGCGGTATAAATTACGCCGGAAAGCAGAACCATATCCCCTGCTTTTAAGTTTTTGATTTTTTCAACTTCTGAAGTGTGCAATTTGATTTCCATACAATTTTTCCTTTCTCAGTCAGTTATTACTTCGACAGCAGAATCTCAGGAAGTTCGGTTGCATCTTCCAGAATATAATCTGCTCCCATATTTTCAAAAAAAGTGCGGGCATCCTTGCCGTCTACCCCGGTTAACACAGCGCAGAATTTACACCCTGCATCATGTGCTGCAATTAAATCACATAGAGCGTCTCCCACCACTAAAACATGGCTGAAATCTCGTTTGTTTTTTATAGATTCCAACGAAAACTCTTTCCCCAAAGCTCCCTTTACAAACTGAAACGGATGGGGTTTTACAAATTTTTCATCGGAATGATATAATTTTTGATATTCATTTTGCCAAAACAGAACGTCATCATAGCTAACAATTCTTTCTTGATCAAAGCAGTCAAAAACTCCCCAATTTTTCAAAGGGCGTTCTAATTCCTGACGTGGTCGTCCGCTTCCAATGCCTAAGGTATATCCTGCATTGTGAAGTTTTTTTAATAAAGTTTGAGTTTCAGATAACCCCAACAAAGGTTCTTCCAAATCCACTAACCCTATATTTCCTTTTTCCATGGGTAACTTCTCGTGATAGCAAGCCATATAACCATCATCCCCAAGATACCAATGCTGAAATTTTTTTACAATTTCGTCGTAAAATTCGCCACCCTTTCTGGCATAACCCTCAGGGTAGTTGAAAATTTCTTCATATTCCTGCGCCAACACTTCCAAAAGCTCAGGTGCCAAAATATTTTTATCTGCCAAAAACTCAGGAACCATGCCAAAGATTTCTTCGTCTTCAATTCCCTCGCTTTTTAAAATATCAGTAGTTAAAATCACCGCATACGCCAAATCCCAATTGGAATTTAGTCCCAATGATTTTAAAGTAACCACAGTTTCCTGATACGAAAAAACAGTATCCATAATGGAATCCACTTCTTCATAACAGAATTCACTGTTCAACTCCAGATCTTCGTGAAAATACTCATATACGGTTAGTGCTGCCGCCTTCCAATAGGCTTGTTCGCCGGTAATCACACCGTCTAAATCAAACAGTACAGTGCTAAACTTCCCGGAATGCCCGTCGTCCATAATATTTCTCCTATCTTTTTAAGATGATTTATAAAAAATTATTCAATGACAAAATCTATTTTTCCTGCAACGCCTGAAGTTAAGCCAATTCTGGCTTCATCACAATACAAGGCATTTTTCAGACAAATACCAAATGCGCGGTAAATCGCTTCGAAAATATGATGCATATTGGTGCCTTTTCTTAAATTGATATGTAAGGTTGCCTGTGCTCCTTGCGCCACACCTTCCAAGAACACAAATAAATCTTCGGTAGCTACTCCTTCGGTTGTGTCTGCAAGTTTTCCTGCATCATTGGTAAAATTAAAATAAGCACGGTCTTCAAAGCTGATTGCTGCTTCCGCATATGCTTCGTCAATAATACCAATACCGTCACCAAAACCGGTAACGCCGGAGGCTGCATTTTCTGATACATAGGTTTTCAGAGCTTTCCCGAAAGCGATGCCCAAATCCTCAAAAACTACATGTGATAATACAAAAGTATTTAAGCAAACATCGGTTTCCACAGTAATCCCTGCCCGATATGCAATATGTTCAATCATATGATTTAAAAACGGGTAAGGTGTGTTGATTTTCTTGCGATAATCTGCTGCAAGTGCACGAAAATCACAAGCTACCTTCATATTGGATTCAGTTGTGGTACGTGTTACGGTGACAGTAGTTTTCATAAGGTTTTTCCTTTCTTTCATATATTCATAGAATATACATAAATGGTATTATAGCACATTGTGAAAAAAAAATCAAGTCCTAAATTTCTGAGAATCCTTTAAGATAACATTCCAAAAAACTCTTCCTCGGTCAGAATGGTAATTCCAAGATCCTGGGCTTTTTTCAATTTACTGCCTGCTTCCTCTCCTGCTAAAACGTAATCCGTCTTTTTAGACACAGAAGAAGATACCTTTCCACCGTTATCTTCAATGATTTTTGATGCTTCGCTACGATTTAAGGTGGGCAACGTTCCTGTTAAAACAAACGTTTTATTTAAAAAGATTTCAGAAACGCTTTCGTCCTGATATTCCATATTAACACCCTGCCCACGAAGAGCTTCCACCATCTCACGGTTGGATTTTAAAGCAAAAAATTCCACTACGCTTTTTCCTGAAATTTCACCAATTTCAAAGATACCCGTAAACTCCTCCAATTTGGCATCCATAACAGCAGACATATTCTTAAAGTTTTTGGCTAAAATTTTACCTGCTTTTTTCCCAATCTGACGAATTCCTAACGCAAAAATCAAACGGGATAAGTCGTTTTGTTTGGAACGTTCAATGGCAGAAATTAAATTTTCAGCAGATTTCTGTCCCATTCGTTCCAAAGAAGCAATATCTTCTGCACGAAGAGTATAAATATCAGAAACTTTTTTGATTAAGTTGCTTTCCAGAAGAAGGTTTACCACCTGGGGCCCTAATCCTTCAATATCCATCGCATCTTTAGATGCAAAATGCACGATATTTCTTAAAATCTGTGCAGGACATTCCACATTGGAGCAGCGGATTGCAACTTCATCCTCTATACGAACCACTTTGGCTCCGCAAACAGGACAAATATCAGGCATTTCATATATCACTTCAGAACCGTTTCGTTTTTCGGGAACGGATTCAACCACTTCAGGAATAATGTCTCCTGCCTTTCGCACTCGAACCGTATCACCGATACGAATATCTTTATCGCGGATATTGTCATAATTATGCAGGGTTGCACGTCTTACTGTGGTTCCTGCCAGACGGACAGGTTCCAGCTCCGCATTGGGTGTTAAAACCCCCGTTCTTCCCACCTGAATAAAAATATTAGTCAGTTTCGTTTCCTTAATTTCGGCAGGATATTTATAAGCAATCGCCCATTTAGGGAATTTGGAAGTTTCCCCCATTTTACTACGAGAGGAAAATTCATCAATTTTTACTACCGCACCGTCAATATCAAAGGGTAAGTCTTCTCTCATATCCCCTAATCTTGTGATTTCCGAAAAAACATCTTCCATCTTGGAAAACAAATTATAGTAAGGACTCACAGGGAATCCCATTTCTTTTAAAAAGGTTAAACTTTCGCTATGAGAAGAAAAAGTTTTTCCTTCACATAACTGCAAATTAAACACAAAAATACTTAGCTTTCTTTCTGCGGTGATTTTGCTGTCTTTTTGACGAAGAGAACCTGCCGCTGCATTTCTGGGATTGGCAAAAGGCTTTTTCTCCAAGATTTCCTGCATCGCATTTAATTCTTCAAACACTGCTTTTTTCATATAAACTTCCCCACGGACACAAAGGTAGGGAATCTTTTCGGGTAACACTTTGGGAATTTCTTTAATTTCCATCAGGTTGGCAGTGACATCTTCTCCCACAACACCGTCACCACGGGTTGCACCACGAACAAAAACGCCATTTTCATATTCTAAAGAAACAGAAAGCCCATCTATCTTCAGTTCTACCGCATACTCATAGGAATCACCCAAAACATTTTGTACCCGCTCATCAAACGCAGAAAGCTCCTCGTAGGAAAAAGCATCTTCCAAACTCTGAAGCGGTATTCTATGTTCCACAGGACTAAACACATCACTTGCCTTCCCCCCAACTCTTACTGTGGGAGAATCGGCAGTGCGAAGATGAGGATTTTCATCTTCCAAAATTTCTAATTCCCGCAAAAGTTTATCATAGGTAAAATCATCCACCACAGGACTGTCTTCATTATAATAGCAATCGGAATAATAACGAAGAAGGTCCCTGAGTTCTTTGATTCTATCTTCTGCCTTCATATGGGGCAACACTCCTTACAGCACTTATTTCAAACTATCGTAATCCACAAAGAAATTACATTTCATCACCGGTTTTACAATAATGGAACTATCAATTTTCTGGCGCATATCACGAGATAATTCGCTAGTATTTGCCGGAGGTAAAAACATAACTGCCACAATGGCAAAACATGCCACAACAAATGATGATCCTGTTAGCAACATGCCCGCCCATTGATTGATTTTACCAAGCACGGGAATACGATTGATAAATTTTGTCGATTTTTTCAAAATAAACAACACCAACCGCAGCAAGAAGAAAATGATAATAATACTGATGATATTAATAATTACAGCAGAAACCCCTTCTGCCATCTTAGAAGTTAAAAGTTCCACGGTAGTTACTTTATAGCGCTGAAACAAATCAGGCTGGTTTACACTTTTCGCAACATATCCTTGCACACCGGCGAGCACACTGCTATGTACCATATTATATAAAGGTGTCTTCGTTAACACAACCGCAAACGCAGGATAAAACAAATATCCTCCGAAAGCAGATAAAATAATGCTGACAAAACCCACTAAAGCACTGGCAAATCCTGAGCGATAACCCAGATAAAGAGCAATTGCCAAACCTACTACAAAAATAAAATCCAACATAAGAATTCTCTCCTTTCTATCTAAAGCCTATGTCAAAATTACTGAAGAGTCATTTCACCATACCCCATTACAGCTACACGATTCTGGAAATAAGACACATGGTGAATATCATAATCCATTACTTCGCTTTTTATAATTTTACCGCGTTTGGTCACATTGAAAAATTCTTTTCTTGTATGAACTACAAATTTATCATCCGCAATGTCTCCAATTTTTACAAAAGCGGTCAATCCGAACTGTGCAGTTCGTTTTCCGTTCAAATCGTATACTTCACACTGATAGGTATCCACGGTATCTCCACCGAAACAAAGCAAAGCTGAACCATCAGTAAAATAATCAAACGTTTTTAATTCCCGATTGGACACATCACAAATCAAATCAGCTTTTTCACCGTCTTCCAATAAATAAAGTCCGTTAGCACACAATACATAGATTTTATCTTTTACATAAGAAACAGATGCTCCCACCTGATTATCCACAACCTGCCCTTTTACAGGCTCCGGGTTGTCCATTTTGAAAAACAATACTTTCGCAGTAACACCAGTTTCTGAAATTTCATTGGTAAGAACCGCCATCGTATCATTCTCCGGATTGATGGTGGCATCCACCACATATCCTGTTCCGGAATACCAGGTGAATTTTTCATTTCCGTACATATCATACAGCTTTACTGCAGATTTACTTCCATCTTCATCCACAATCACCACAAAATCACCATCAGCATTCATTCTTGCGCGAATAATCTGTCCGTTAAAATTAAAGGGACTCACAATTCCCGTATCATCATACAACAAAGCAGAAGTTCCGCGAATGTCATAAACCAAAATACTTTGGTTGCTCTTTTCGAAAATCGGTTCAGTCATTGCTTTTAAAAACGGTGCAATGGATGAAGCAATCTCAGATTTTGCATCACGGCCCTTGATATCCACTGCTTTGACTCCATCAGATGTAGTGAAATAATAGGTGTCTTGTAAATAAATACCACAAGGATGCTCATTGGCTGTGTAATGAACGGTTTTGGCAGGTGGGTAAATGGGAAACACCTCAATATGATACAGATAGGTTACTCCCAACAATATCACAACTATCCCAACAATCATCCAAATCCATTTGGATTTTAGAAAATTGGTGTCTGTTGTTTTTGTAAGACGTAGTTTTCCTTCTTCCTGTTGTTCGTCAACATTCGTCGTTTCTTTATTCATTGCGACTCGGTCCTTTCATCTAATTCATAGTATACGTCGTATAAATACAAGCCGTAAGGCGGAACGGTCATTCCCGCATCGGTACGATTTTTTTCAGCAATAATCTTACCCAGTTCTTCCTTGGTCATCTTGCCAATTCCGATCTGAATCAGAGTCCCAACGATAATGCGCACCATATTATACAAGAATCCGTTGGCACTGACACGGATTTCAATTTCGTCATCCACAGGAGTAACGCTTAACTCCATCACATTTCTGACGGTTGTTTTTACCTGTCCTCCTGATGCCATAAAGCAACGGAAATCCTTTTCTCCGATAATGACATTGCAGGCATCCTGCATTTTTTTAATATCCAGCATAATGGGATAAAAATAGCTCCTGCGGAACCGAAGTGCTTCGGGATTCCGCTTATTTAAAATCCGATACACGTAGGTTTTGTATTTTGGAGAAAAGCGGGCGTGAAAATCCTCGGGAACTTCCCGACAGCATCGCACCGTAATATCATCAGGAAGCAGAGAATTCATCGCCAATACAAATCGGTCACAAGGAATGGGAGACTCGGTTTTCACATTAAAATAGTAACGGATGGCGTGAACCCCTGCATCGGTTCTGCCGCAACCTGTAATACGCAAATTCTCGCTTGTAAGAATGTTGAGTACCCGTTCCAACTCACTCTGAATCGTAATCTGCCCATCCTGACACTGAAAGCCGTGATAATTGGTGCCATCATAGGAAATCTGAAACAGTAAATTCCTCATAAAATTCCTCCCAAAAGATTTAAGGAAAGAATTCCCGTGAAAGCAACTGCAAAAATCAAAAATGCAACAGTGTCTTTTTTACCGTAATGAAGTGCGTTCATTTTGGTACGGTTTTCTCCCCCGTGATAGCAACGGGATTCCATAGCAACCGCCAGTTCATCCGCACGGCGGAAAGCAGAAATAAACAAGGGAATCAAAATAGGAATCAATGCTTTTGCACGTTTTAAAATATTCCCTTCGGATAAAGCAGCACCTCTTGCTTTTTGCGCTGCCATAATTTTGTCGGTTTCCTCAATCAAGGTAGGAATAAAGCGAAGGGCAATGGACATCATCATTGCAATTTCATGAGCAGGTACTTTGATTTTCTTTAACGGTTTTAATAAACTTTCAATCCCGGCAGTTAAGGTAATAGGAGTAGTGGTGTAGGTTAAAAAGGATGTTCCCAACACTAAAAAAACCACTCGAAACAACATCAATACCGCCATTGAAATTCCTTCTTGGGTAACCTTGAGTATTCCCCACTGCCACAACACCTTACCGTCTGTCATAAACAGGTTGAGCAGTGCGGTAATTGCCATCAGAACAGCCAATGGTTTTACACTTTTCAGCATATACTTAAATGGAATTTGAGAAACTTTTGAAAGAAGCACACAGCCTACGCCAAGTGCCAAAAAACCCCAAAAGTTACCGATAAAGAAAATGGCAACAATGTACGCTAAGGTGAGTAATATTTTTAATCTCGGATCTAATTTATGAACCACCGATTCTGACGGGTAATACTGCCCGATGGTAATATCTTTTAACATGATTTGCCTCGTAATTTTAAAATTTCTTTGATTGCATCCTGCACGGTAAAAATGTTTTCAGCAATATTGATTCCCTTTTCACGGAGTTTTTGCACCATATCGGTAACCTGAGGTACCGAAAGTCCCACTTTTTTTAGTTCACCTGCGTGAGAAAACACTTCCGCCAATGTTCCCGAAAGCATCAGCTCCCCTTCATTTAACACAAAAAGTCTGTCGCAATATTTAGCAACATCTTCCATACTGTGAGACACTAAAATTACCGTCATTCCCATATGCTTATGGATTTTTCGGATACTGTCTAAAATTTCGTCTCTGCCTTTGGGGTCAAGCCCTGCAGTGGGTTCGTCCAGAATCAAAATCCCCGGTTCCATGGCAAGAACTCCTGCAATCGCCACACGACGTTTCTGTCCGCCTGAAACGGCAAAAGGCGATTTTTCCGCCATAGACAACGGCAAGCCTACCAGCTCCATCGCGGTGCGCACACGCATATCAATTTCTTTTTGGGATAATCCCATATTGGAAGGACCAAATGCAATGTCCTGATAGATGGTTTCCGCAAACAACTGCTGTTCGGGATACTGAAATACCAATCCCACCTCAAAGCAAAGACCTTTGGTGTCCGCATTTTTTCCGGTTATCACACGGTCTCCCACAGTAATGGTACCGGAAGTTGGCTTTTCCAAACCGTTTAACTGTTGCACCAAGGTGGATTTACCGCTGCCGGAATGTCCGATCAGACCAATAAATTCTCCGCTTTCCACCGAAAAAGAAATATCTTTTAGTGCATGCTTTTCGTGGGGAGTGTCAGGCGAATATATATAAGATAAGTTTTCAACTTTTAATTTCACAATGATTCCTCGTTCTTATAAAACTTTCGTAATCTGTTCCACAAATTCGTCCACAGATAAAATACAGCTGTCAATGGGAACACCTGCTTTATGCAGTTCGTGGGATAATGCGGTAATCTGCGGAACATCCAAGCCTGTATGCTTTAAAATGTCATACTGAGAGAAAATTGCCTTTGGAGTACCGTCTAACAGGATTTTTCCTTCTTCCATCACCACGATACGGTCAGCTAATGCAGCTTCATCCATATTGTGAGTAATCAGTACGGCGGTGATGCCGTATTCACGGTTTAAACGCTGAATGGTTTCCACCACTTCCCGTCTGCCCTTAGGATCAAGCATGGCAGTAGGTTCATCCAGCACAATCACAGAAGGACGCATAGCAACTACCCCTGCAATGGCAACTCTCTGTTTCTGTCCCCCTGACAAATGATGAGGCGACCACAAGCGGTATTCATACATACCAACGCATTTTAAGGCTTCATCCACTCTTTGTCTGATTTCATCGGGTGCAATTCCCAGATTTTCAGGTGCAAAAGCAACATCATCCTCAATGATGGAGGCAACCAGCTGGTTATCAGGATTCTGAAACACCAGTCCGCAACTTTTACGGATTTCTAACAGAAGGTCCTCGTTTTGGGTATCCATATCGGATACATACACCCTTCCCCCTTCAGGAAGCAAAATGCCGTTAAAAAGCTTTGCCAAGGAAGATTTCCCGCTGCCGTTATGTCCTAAAAGTGCGGTAAAACTTCCTTTTTTGATTGTAAGATTTAAGTTATTGAGAACAATTTTCGTGCTTTCTTCATAGCGAAAAGTTAAGTTCTCTGCATTAATAATATCCATTCTCTTTGGTTCCTTTTTTTCTGAAAATACCAAAATACTAAAATACTAAAAAGAATCTGCTTGCCATCTTGCAGTGGAGCCACAGGGTAAGTATAAACCGGAATGTTTTGCCTGAAAACCAATTTCATCTGCGGTTACTTTCCCACCGAATTTTTTGGTAACGGTTAAATTTAAGATGTTTTCCATAACGGTGTTGGAAAGACCGGTGGTGTAACTGTTAATGATGAAGAACAGCGGTTTCTCAGTTAAGATGCGAGATGCAAGTTCCACCAATTCAAAAATTTTATCTTCAATTTTCCAAAGTTCCCCGTTAGGGCCTCTGCCGTAGGACGGAGGGTCCATAATGATGGCATCGTAAGAATTACCACGTTTGATTTCTCTTTCCACGAATTTATAGGCATCGTCCACAATAAAACGAACTTTGCCGTTTTGATTTAAGTGATTTAAATCCACATTTTCCTTTGCCCAGGTGACAATGGATTTTGCCGCATCCAAGTGGCACACACTTGCTCCCTCTTTTAAGCAGGCAACGGTGGCACCGCCGGTATAAGCAAACAAGTTTAACACCTTGATTTCCCTGCCGGATGCACGAATCATATCACGAGCAAAATCCCAGTTGACTGCCTGCTCGGGGAACAACCCTGTATGTTTAAATCCTGTGGGACGTACTTTGAATTTCAAATCACGGTACAGTATCTCCCAATGTTCGGGCAGTTTTTTAAAATATTTCCATTCGCCGCCGCCTTTTTTGCTACGAAAATATTTGGCGTCAATATTTTGGGAATATTTTCCGATTTCACCATGTTTCCAAACCACCTGCGGGTCGGGACGAAGGAGCTTCACGTCCTTCCATCTTTCCAGCTTGTAGCCGTCATCAGCTTCCAATAATTCAAAATCTTCCCAATACTCTGAAATCCACATAATTTATCCTCATTTTTCTGTGTTTAATCTATCAAAATCTAAAAATGGACATACTTTAATCAATTTTATCATAAATGCTATGTTTTGTCAAGGTTTTAAGGGCGGAAAATGGCACAAAAAAAAGCCTCCCCTGTGTAAGGGGAGGTTGGTTTTGCCTCACAAAACTCGGAGGTTATTTATTTGTAAAACCACATTGAAAATTATTTTACATAATATAAACCAAAATCATCAAAAGACATATCGAGTTCAATCTGCATATGAACATCCATCAATCTCAAAGTGGCATTCAACAATCTGACGTACTTTTCATCAGGAAAAGTATTAATTCCCTCTACATAAGGCTGATTCGCTTTCGGATACTCAGCGTACAATTTGTATTGCTCTCCTTCTTGAAAATAACTTTGGGAATAATATAGAGATGAGTTGCTATCGGGAGAAATCGTAATCATAGCCGTTTCTTTAAAATCTCCTTCGTACAAAAAAAACAAGCTAATTTGATCCTCGATATAGTCATAAGTAAACAATATGGAATATTGATTATCATCGGAATAACAAAAAACATAATAGCAGTCATCCTCGTAAGATATACGACCTTTACTCAAAATATTATCTTTCAACTCATTGTAAGCAGTCATATTTACGTTGGGCAGTGTGATTAAAACTGTTTGGGTCGAACCATCCCACTCAACGTTCATATGAAATGCTTCAGAAATAGCTCTAACAGGAACTAAAGTTCTTCCATCGATAATACAAGGTGCTGTATCTAACTCAATTGGATTTTGCTGATTAATTCGAATATTTGGGATTCCGATTGTAAGTTTCACGGTTACATCGTCTCTGGCAGAAGTTACTGTCTGAGTTTCTTGATCCCATTCTACTGTTGCTCCCAATTCTTCAAAAATTGTTCTCATGGGAACCATTGTTCTACCGTTGATGATTTGCGGTTGAACATCAAAAGCTAGTGCTTTTCCATTAAGTTTGACAGTAATACCACTGTCTGCAGACGCCGTCAAACTGATCGACATAGAGAGTATAAGTAGCATACTCAAAACCAATGCTGTGATTCGTTTCATCATAGAAACCTCCTTAAAATAAAAAATGTGTGACTTCAACCGAAAATAAGCTCGCATTTTTACCAAAATAAAGATAAAAATACCAGATTTATTATTTACAATTTTTGATGAAATCAGAATCGCTATTCAATTTTAGATTATGTGACAAAAACAGTATAACACATACGATAATAATTGTCTATACTTTTTTCAAAAAATACCAAAATAATTCTTGCTTTATTTTCTTTTCTATGATATAATAGAGTGTAAAAATTTGTGAAGAGGTGAAATTGAGTGGCAGAAGAAATTTACGGCAACGAGAGTATATCCAAATTAAAAGACGAAGAACGAGTACGTCTTCGCCCTGCTGTTATCTTTGGTTCGGATGGGATTACCGGTTGTCAACACTCTATTTTTGAAATATTATCCAACTCCATTGACGAGGCAAGAGAGGGTTACGGGAAGAAAATTGAAATTACCCGTTTCCGTGACCAGTCTGTGGAAGTGAAGGACTACGGCCGTGGAATTCCTTTGGATTACAATTCCAAGGAAGATACCTACAACTGGCAGTTGGTATTCTGCGAATTATACGCAGGCGGGAAATACAACAATCAAGGTGGCGAAAACTATGAATACAGCTTGGGCTTAAACGGTCTGGGCGCTTGTGCAACCCAGTATGCTTCCGAATATATGAGTGTAAGAGTTGTCCGTGACGGATACCTTTACTCTTTGGAATTTGAAAAAGGAAAAAATGTGGGTGGTTTAAAGAAAGAACCCACTTTGGAAAAGAAAACAGGTACCGTTATCAAATGGCGTCCTGACTTGGAAGTGTTCACCGATATTGATGTGCCTTTGGAATACTACATCAACACCTTAAAAAAACAAGCGGTGGTAAACTCCGGCATCACTTTCATCTTAAAGGATGAAATGGAAAACGGAAAATTCCAGGAATATACCTTCCTCTATAAAGACGGTATCACCGACTATGTAAACGAGCTGACCACTGATAAAGCGCTCACTCAGGTACGCACCGTTTCTGCAGAACGTATGGGACGTGACCGTTCGGACAAGCCGGAATACAAAGTGAAAATGAATTTTGCTTTCTGTTTTAACAACGAAGTGAATCTCATTGAATACTACCACAACTCCAGCTTTTTGGAATATGGCGGTTCTCCCGAAAAAGCAGTTAAAAATGCTTTTGTGTATGCCATTGATAACTACATCAAGCAGACCAATAAATACAAAGCAAACGAAGCTAAAATCACCTATAATGACGTGTTTGACAGTCTGATTTTAGTTTCCAACTCATTCTCCACCATTACCTCTTATGAAAACCAGACCAAAAAAGCAATTACCAACAAGTTTATTCAGGAGGCAATGCAGGATTTCCTAAAAGAACAATTGGAAATCTATTTCATTGAAAATAAAACCGATGCCGAAAAAATCGCAGAACAGATTTTAGTCAACAAACGTAGCCGTGAGCAGGCGGAAAAAGCAAAAGTCAACATCAAGAAAAAACTGTCTCAAGCGGTTGACGTGGTAAACCGTGTGCAGAAGTTTGTGGATTGCCGTACCAAAGATGCCACCCGTCGTGAGTTATACATCGTGGAAGGTGATTCTGCATTGGGGTCCTGTAAACAAGGGCGTGATGCAGAGTTTCAGGCGATTATGCCCATCCGTGGTAAAATCTTAAACTGCTTAAAAGCAGGTTACGACAAAATTTTCAATTCCGAAATCATCACCGACTTAATGAGAGTGCTTGGTTGCGGCGTGGAAATCAAATTAAAAAATCAGAAAGATATGTCTGCATTTGATTTGGAAAAACTTCGTTGGGACAAAATCGTTATCTGTACCGATGCCGATGTGGATGGATTCCAGATTCGTACTTTGGTTCTGACCATGCTTTATATTTTAACACCTACCCTTATCGAAAAGGGAAAAGTGTATATTGCAGAGTCTCCCTTATATGAAATCAACTCCAAAGAAAAAGGAACTTTCTTTGCTTATGATGAGAAAGAAAAGGCAGACCATATCGCTTCCCTTTCCGGCAAATACACTCTGCAGCGTTCCAAAGGGCTTGGTGAAAACGAACCTGAAATGATGTGGCAAACCACCATGAATCCCGAAACCCGTCGGTTAATCAAGGTAATGCCCGAAGGCATGATTGAAACCAAAGAAACCTTTGAGCTTCTGCTTGGCGACAATCTGCAAGGCAGAAAAGACTATATTCAGATGCACGGCAAAGAATATTACGAATTCTTAGATATCAGTTAATTCTTTTAGCATTTGTGTTTTTAACTATTTTCTTATTTATTCAGTATCAAAAGAAGGAGTGAACCCCTTTGAATCATAGAGAACAGCCCATTACCGAGACCTTACGAACCAACTATATGCCCTATGCCATGAGCGTTATCATTTCTCGTGCCATTCCGGAAATAGACGGTTTTAAGCCTTCTCACCGAAAGCTGTTATACACCATGTATAAAATGGGATTAATCAATTCCCAGCGAATTAAATCTGCCAATGTTGTGGGCAGAACCATGCAGTTAAACCCTCACGGTGACGCTGCCATTTATGAAACGATGGTACGTCTGACCCGTGGGAATGAAGCACTGCTTCATCCCCTTGTTGACTCCAAGGGTAACTTCGGGAAAGTATATTCCCGCGATATGGCGTATGCTGCATCCCGTTATACCGAAGTAAAATTAGACCCCATCTGCAGTGAACTGTTTCGTGATATTGATTCCGACACGGTAGATTTTGTGGATAACTACGACGGTACCATGAAAGAACCCGTTCTTCTGCCCGTTACCTTCCCCACTGTTTTGACAGGCGCTAATCAGGGTATCGCAGTTGGGATGGCCTCCAACATCTGCTCTTTCAATTTAAGAGAAGTATGCGATGCTACCATTGCCTACTTAAAAGACGAGGATGCGGATGTTTATGAAATTATCACCGCACCTGATTTCCCCACCGGCGGAACCATCATCTGTGACCCTGAAGCCATGAAAGAAATCTTAGCAACAGGACGTGGCTCCTTTAAAATCCGTGGGTCTTACGAATACAACAAAAAAGAAAATGTTATCGAAATCAAGGAAATCCCCTACACCACCACCATTGAAGCAATCATTGATAAAATCGTGGAAAATATCAAGGGTGGAAAATTAAGTAAAGAAATTGCGGATGTCCGTGACGAAACCGACTTAAAAGGCCTAAAGATTGCCATTGATTTAAAACGTGGCGTGGATCCGGATGCCCTGATGCTGAAGTTATATAAAATGACTCCTCTTCAGGACACCTTCGGCTGCAACTTCAACCTGATTGTAAACAACGAACCTGATGTGTACGGTGTGGGCGGAATTATATGCGAGTGGTCAAAATTCCGTATCAACTGTGTAAGACGCCGATTACTCCACAATATCAAAAAGAAATCCGATAAGCTGCATCTTTTGGAAGGGTTAAAGAAAATTCTTCTTGACCTTGATAAAGCCATTGCCATTATCCGCGGCACCGAAGACGACAGTATGGTTGTGCCAAACTTAATGGCAGGATTCCAAATTGATGAAATGCAGGCAGAATTCATTGCAGAAATCAAATTAAGAAACTTAAATAAAAAGTATATCTTAAACCGCATCGCCGATGTGGATGATTTGAAAAAAGAAATCAAGGATTTAAAATTCGCCGTTGAACACGAAGAAGAAATCAAAAAAATCATTATCGGCGAATTAGAGAAAATCAAAGAAAAATACGGTATTGACAGAAAAACTGCCTTTGTTCCCGAAGGTGATGTGGAACATTACGAAGCCAATGCCGCAATTGAAGATTACAATTTGAAACTCTTTATCACCAAACAGCATTACATTAAAAAAATTCGCTTGACTTCCTTGAAAACGGGCGGTGAACATAAGTTAAAAGACGGCGATAAAGTGCAAATTGAAATCGATGAAACCAACCTAGGCGAGATTCTGGTATTTACCAACAAGTTTAATGCATACAAACTGAAAATCCACGAAATTCCCGATACCAAATTATCTAACTTCGGGGATTATCTCCCCTCTTTACTCGAAATGGAACCTGATGAATTACCCGTTCAGTTATTCACCACAGGTGACTACAAAGGCTTCTTCCTATTCGTGTTTGAAAATGGTAAAACCGCTAAGGTACCTGTATCCGCTTATCAAACCAAGACTAACAGAAAGCGTCTGATCAAAGCGTTTTCCAATGCATCTCCCGTGGTTCGTATCTTTAAACTTCAAGAAGATACCGATTTGGCGCTCTTCTCCAATATGGATAAAGCGTTGGTGATAAATACTTCTTTAATCAACTTAAAAACCACCCGTGATACCATCGGGGTGCAGACCATGAGATTGAAAAACGCCAAAATCAAAAAAGCGGCTTTGTTATCTGAAACCCGCATTAAAGAACCTGAATATTACTTTGGCAGAACCATTCCGCTAAGCGGTTGCTCTATGCGAATGGAAGACAAAGGATTTAAACAGTTGAAATTATTTTAGAGAAAAGGAAATAAAACTATGAAGCTCGGAATCGTAGGACTTCCCAACGTGGGAAAATCCACCTTATTTAACGCAATCACTAAAGCAGGTGCAGAAGCACAGAACTACCCCTTCTGTACCATTGAACCCAATGTGGGTATCGTAACCGTTCCCGACCCTCGTCTGGATGTGTTAACCAAAATGTATAACTCCAAAAAGACCGTTCCTGCCATTATTGAATTTGTGGATATTGCAGGCTTGGTAAAAGGTGCCAGCAAAGGCGAAGGGTTAGGAAACAAATTCTTATCCCACATCCGTGAAGTGGACGCAGTGATTCATGTGGTAAGATGTTTTGAAAACACCAACATCGTACACGTGGAAGGTTCTGTGGATCCTGCCCGTGATATTGAAATCATCAATATGGAACTGATTTTTTCCGATTTAGATTCCATTGAAAGAAGAATTGACCGTACCACAAAAATGTTAAAAGGTGACAAAAAATATCAGGCAGAGTTGGATTTGTTAAAACATTTAAAATCCGAAATGGAACAAGGCAAAACCGCCCGTGAAGTTGGTTTATCCGATGAGGATAAAGAACTCTTAAAGGATTTATCTCTCTTAACTTTAAAGCCCGTGATCTACGCTGCTAACCTTTCCGAAGAAGATTTGAAAAACGGTGGCGAAAATAATGAATACTTTAAACTCTTAACCGAACTTGCCAAAAAAGAAAATGCAAGCGTTATTCCCGTTTCTGCACAAATTGAAGCAGAAATTTCTGAATTGGATGACGAAGAAAAAGCAATGTTCTTAGAAGAATTAGGCTTAGAACAGTCAGGGCTTGACCGTCTGATTCAGGCAAGTTATTCGCTCCTTGGTTTAATTTCTTACTTAACCGCAGGAGAACCTGAAACCAGAGCCTGGACCATTGTAAAAGGTACCAAAGCGCCCGGTGCTGCAGGTAAAATCCATTCTGACTTTGAACGTGGCTTTATCCGTGCAGAAGTAATCGGCTATGACGAGCTGATTGAAGCAGGTTCTATGACCGCTGCAAAAGAAAAAGGTTGGGTACGAAGCGAAGGAAAAGAATATGTGGTAAAAGACGGCGACATTATTTTGTTCCGTTTCAATGTATAAAGGAATTTTGTTATGTATCAGTTATTAAAACAAGAAAATGATGCACGGCGCGGTGAATTTAAAACTGTTCACGGAACCATTCAGACTCCCGTGTTTATGAATGTGGGAACTGCTGCGGCTATTAAAGGTGCGGTGTCTGCTCTGGATTTAAAAGACATCGGTTGTCAGGTAGAATTATCCAACACCTATCATCTGCATCTTCGTCCCGGAGATGAGGTAGTGAAAAAAATGGGCGGCTTACATAAATTTATGAATTGGGACCGTCCTATCTTAACCGACAGTGGCGGATTTCAGATTTTCTCCCTGGCAAAACTCCGTAAAATCCAGGAAGAAGGAGTAACCTTTGCTTCCCATATTGACGGACGCCGTATTTTTATGGGACCCGAACAGTCCATGCAGATTCAGTCTAACTTAGGTTCCACCATTGCTATGGCGTTTGACGAATGTGTGGCAAATCCGTCTACTCACAGTTATGTGGAACGTTCTGCCGCTATGACCGTTCGTTGGCTACAGCGTTGCCAGAAGGAAATGGAACGCCTTAACTCCCTGCCCGACACCGTGAATCCCAACCAATTGTTATTCGGTATCAATCAAGGTGGTATTTATGACGATATCCGTGTGGAACATATGAAACAGATTGCCGAAATGGGATTGGATGGTTACGCGATCGGCGGACTTGCCGTTGGTGAAACCCACGAGGAAATGTATCGTATTATTGAAGCGGTAACTCCCTATATGCCCAAGGATAAACCCCGCTACTTAATGGGCGTTGGTACCCCCGGCAACATTTTGAATGCGGTGGCAAGAGGGGTGGATTTCTTCGATTGCGTTATGCCTGCAAGAAATGCACGTCACGCTTCTATCTATACCAAAAACGGCATTATGCATCTGATGAACAAAAAATATGAAACGGATGAGCGTCCCATTGACGAAAACTGCAACTGTCCCACTTGCCGCAATTTCTCAAGAGCCTATATCAGACACTTGTTCAAGGCAAAAGAAATGCTGGCAATGAGACTTTGCGTGATGCATAACTTATATTTCTATAACGAACTGATGGCAGATATCCGTCATCACATTGAACAGGGCACCTTCACCAAATTCTATTTAGAAAAGGCACCCATCTATGATAGTCCGATTCAGGAATGAGGAACCGATTATGGCAGAAATGAATAAAAAACATTTTAACGAAAATGAAAGAATTGACGATAAAATCGAGGGAAGAAACCCGGTGTTGGAAGCTTTAAAAGCAGATACCGAAATTGATAAAATCTATGTGATGAATCATTTCAAGGACCCGATTTTATATCAGATTGTGAAACTTGCCAACCAGAAAAAAATCCCTGTTTCCCGTGTGGAAAAAGGAAAGCTGGACCGAATGAGCGAAGTAAAAAACCATCAGGGTGTTATCGCATCGGTTTCTCAGGCAAAATATGTATCCGTGGAAGAAATTCTGCAGTCTGCTTATGAAAAAGGCAAAAATCCTTTTTTGGTTATCTTAGACGGCATTGAAGATACTCATAACTTAGGTGCTATCGTCAGAAGTGCCGAATGTGCAGGTTGCGACGGTGTGATTATTCCCAAACGACGTGCCGCAGGGGTAAACAGCGGTGCTTACAAGGCATCTGCAGGTGCGGTAAACTATATGAAAATTGCCAGAGTGACCAATTTAAATTCCACTATTTTGGAATTAAAGGAACAGGGCGTTTTGATTGTAGGAACGGATGCATCTGCCAATATGTCATACAAAGATCCCGACTTAACTGTTCCGTTGGCTATTGTCATCGGCTCCGAGGGGTATGGTATGAGTGAGCATGTGAAACAAAAATGCGATACCTTGGTAAGCCTTCCCATTTTAGGACAGGTAAACTCACTAAACGCCTCCGTTTGTGCCGGCATTATGATATACGAAGCATTAGACCAGCGAATGAAATAAATCAACAAATAAAAACAGCAAGAAACCATACCAGATTTCTTGCTGTTTTTTTCTATGTTATATTATGGAGCAGGATTAAAAATCCGTTCCCGTAAGGCTTCGATTTCTTCAGGAGTCACCTCACGGATTTTTCGATATAAATAGATTTCGGTGCCGTCTGCCAAGGGAAACGATATTTCTTCTTTTTCATAAGCAGTACCGATCCCCACCTGTTCCGTGATTTCGTAATACGGAACGGCAATCACCCGCTGTTCTTCTTCCGCTAAGTGAATCTGCAAGGTGGACGGTACCAAAATATAATCTGTCCAGAACAAACTTTCCGATAATCCGTTTCGCTTATCCACATCTGAAATACCGTAGTAATAAGTTGATCTTTCAATTTGTGACGGTGGTTGCACCGACACAGAAATTTCTGCATTTTTTAATGTTTCATAATTGAGTTTTAGGGAAGATGCCAAAAAGCAAACACGTTTCCCCTTCTCTCCGATTTCCTTATCCATATAAGCAGTCACTTTTAAAATCCCTTCAACATTTGGGTCAACGGGAGGATAGGACGAATAATTGGGAAATATCGCTGCCTGCTTTATCTCCGAAATGGAGGTTGGCTGCACTCGTGGAATAAAAGTATTCACCGTCTGAAAAGCAGAAGCGGCTGCCACTGCTACCGTTGCAAATTTTCGGTTGACCTGTTTCATTAGAGATAAAAGTAATACCGAGAAGGCAGGAACATACAAGCAAAGATGTTGCTGTCCGTGGGTCTGAACACCCACAAACAACGTAAACATCAAAATGGTCTGGAATAAAACAAATGTTTCTCTATGTAGTTTTTTACGGTTAAAAACTTGTTTTGCAATCGTATACAGACATACCGAAGCGGTCATCATCACACCGTAATAACGAGTGAAAATCATCACATCGGTGCGGATACCGAGCTGATAAGCAGCATAAATATGTCGATAATCCGCCATTAACTTTTCGCTGACAAAATCTTGGGTAAAAAACAGCAACACAAAGGTAAATGAGACTAAGATTTCGAAAAATGCTTTCAGATTTTTCTTGGTGATACCGTGAAGAAACACAGTAATTACAAAGCTTAAGGCAAAGAAGGAATACCATCTTCGTAAGTATACAGAAAGCGACAGCAGCACACCGATAAGGATTCCTTGTTTTTCTCTGCGACCAAAATAGTATAGTATCAATGCCAACAGTACAGGCGCAATTCCACCAACATCGATAAAACCCGTATTGGCAGCAAACATCAAATACCAAAGACATAAATAAACACAGATAATTTTCCAGTTGCTTACATGAAAGTGCCGTTTCGCACAGAAGTATATCAACATCAAAACAGGATAGATATAACAGTTGATGATAGATAATACAAAGACCAATCTGGATTCCCCGAAAAGTTTACAAAACAGACTGGCAGGAATCATAATCACGTAATTATAATCTGTGGTAAAAATAGAGTTATAGACTTCCTTCCAGTAAGAAATGCCGGGAAACATTGTATTATACTGATGCACACTGGTAAAATAGCCTGCATTGTCCCAGGTGAAAATTTTTTTTAAGAACATGCAATATAACACTGCAATCAGGTTGACAACAAGAAAAACAGAGCCTGCAAAAAAGACATCTTTTTTGGAAACAGAAACCATTTTCAATCTACCAAAAAAGTATTTGATATTTCGGAAAAAAAGAATCAAAAAAGCACCGAACAGCAAAGAAGATCCAATGAGACAACTCATATTACTCCCTTGCGTGCATCCTCGCAAAACAACGGATTGCAACAGGAAAGAAACAAGAAATGACAAGCAAAAAGCAACGCTCCCTGTTTTGGCACTGATGTCTTTAAACAGATATTCTTTCAAATTATTTCGAAAAGCGACCACAAGAAGCTCTGATATTATAATTCCAATCCAACGAAGAGATTCTGTGCAACAAAAACCGAAAACTACCGATAAAAATGTGCTTAATCTGGAGAATAAAAAATATAGTACCGGCAATGAGCATATACAAACAAGCCATTCCAACTTTATTATTTTTTTCACAGCAATCCACCTTTCCCGGTAATTTGGAGTCATTCAAATACACGATTCATTATACCATAGTAACATGGTAATGTCCATAGTTTTCCTATATTTTAAAGCAACAAACAAGATTGCAAGCGATCTTGTTGTTTTTATTGTGAATACAACAAGGTTCCGGGGCACCCGACCGCAATCTTTGATTGCGTCATCGGGTCTGGTTCTTATTCCAGCTCTTATCTATGCTTGGATTCTTTCTGTTTCCCAACCGGATTTTTGATGGGATACTTGGAATTTTGCAGCTTACTTTCCATTTAATTCTTCTTGGTTCTAAGAATTACAATCACATAACGAATCAGCAACAGAAAAACTATCACAATAAAAGAAACTAAAAATCCGCATAAAAAACCGTTATATACACGGTGAATGCTGACTGTTACTGCGGTAAAAGTATGGCAGAATGTGTTGAAAATGGAATTAAACAAAACGGTTGCGCCGATACCGAAAATCAACTTCCATTCAATTTTTGTTTTTATCGCCGAACAATAATAGAACAAAGCCAGTAACGGATATCCAAATAAAAATTCCTTGGTTCTGGGGCGAACATAGAAAACATCAGTCAGCCATTTTCTGAAGTGGTCTTCTAAGGGAATTAACTGTTCGTAATTGCCGATTCTGGTGCAGTAATATAAAAATCCTACCACTGCGGCAATTATAATGGGAAGAAAAATAAAAATTCTCCCCTTCTTACACCAATTCCCAATAACGGAAGAAATTTTTCCAACGGGGCAACTATCATATAAATAAATCATATATCCGTTGAATACCGCAAAAGCAAAAGGTAAGAGCATACTGAGCACGGTGCCGTGAAACAGCTTGGTTGACGTGTAGAATTCAATTCCGCCCAACAAAGAGCTAATGGAAACGATTCCCGAAACGGTAATTGCAAGGGAGGAAAGAATCATCCAAAGATATTTCCTCTTTCCTTTTCCGTTTTTCTCCAGATACAACAGCAAAGCGCTAATCACAGCAGATGCCATCACCATAATACCAAAGGCATACAGTCCTGCTAAAAAATCGGCAAATGCGTACGATAGAATGGCAACTGTCACCATCAATATAAAATAAATTTCGGTAAATAGACGGGGGATTTTTCGTAAAATAATCACCAAATACAGGTACGCCAAACTCAAAAGCATCAGACCGCCTGCCATAGAAGCCGTCTGCACGGGATAAACATAAGGCACATCGATTCCTGTTTTTGGGAAATCGTAATTTCTAAGTCCTGCTTTGAAATCCGAAATAGCCTGTAAGGTCAGTTTAAAATTGGCTTCCGCATCCATATCGGGATTTTCCAGGAGATTGGCGTGGATAAATTTGGTATTTCTTTCTAAAGCAGAGTTAAACCACTGATAATAACGGTATCGATATCCGCTTTCATCGTGGGCAACCAATTTATCCATATGGAAACCACGCAGCGTACGATACTTAGCAATCGAAAAGAAATCATCGTATAAAAATGGTGTTTCGTTTCCAATCTGACTTTCATTTTCCCAGACCACCAAGGTTATGTCCAGATTTCTGAAAACGTTTTTAAATTCTTCCGACAGGGGGATTTCATTATCGTAAGGATTGTTTCTTAAAACCAGAAAAGAAATATCATTAGTCTTAACAAACCGCTCAAAATACTTTGTGTAAGCAGGGTTTTCAAACGTGTAGGACGGATAAACCAAGGCAGAACTCATATCAGCTTCCGAAATGAGTTCCAACTGCTGCTTATCATACCCAACAACCAAATCATTTTCCCCGGTAAACTTTGGAATGACAAATACCATTGTCGTTTGATCTTCCAACAAAACGCTGGTATACTCCTCATAGCGACAGGAAAGTTCTTCACTGAGATAATGCTGCACTTGAGGATCGGTCACCACAATCATGAAATGATCTTGTTCATAGGTATTGTCACCGAAAGCAGTTATGATTTGTTGGGATCTTGCATCTTCCTTCTCAAAAAGAGAAGAATAGGAAATCAGTTCCACCTTCCCGGCTTGTTCCAGACCTTTTATGGTCTGAGGCTCCACAGTAACCACATTAGCCCCTGCATCTTTTAATTGATGAAGATGCGATATGGTAGCTTTCCCGTGAGACGCCAAATTTTTTATATCTACGGACATAAATGCCTGACGGCTGTTATTTTCATATTGGATTCTGCAAAAAAAGCTTCCCAAAAGAATTAACGTTGCCATAAAAATAACCAGCGACGATATCCACAGACGTTCTTTCTTCACAAACATTCTCCCTTCCGTGGGATGGTTTTATTAAAGCAAAAAAATAGCAGAGAGGATTTTCTCGGCTATTTTTGCTGTTTCATTATTCGGTTACAACACCTTTTTTTAAGATAATGTTGGCATAAAGTGCACTTTCTCCGCTCATAATGACTGCATAAGATTTCTCTGCTCTTTCGTAAAATGCAAAGCGTTCCACATACTCAATGGGAGCATCGGTATATTTTCCAACGATTTCTTTATAGGTATCCCAGATAGGAGTTTCCACAGTGTCACCGGGTACTTTCTCCATCAGATATACAGGAGCAGCATAGGTATCTAAAGGGAACAGTTTTAAAATTGCTTCTAAAATTTCGGGCACATCATGACCATCTAAACGAACCAGTTTATCACCGATTCTGGCACCGGGAAAATTACCGTCACCAATTACAATTTCGTCACCATGACCCATTTCCATTAAAATTTTCAACAATTCGGGAGATAAAATTTTCGGAATTCCTTTTAACATGTTTCAATACTCCTTTTGATAAGATTATAAGTAAAATATTTTAACAGTTACAGTATAACACAGTTTATCACATTCGTCAACCGATTCCTATGATTTTAAGAGGATTCCCAAAACAAGTCCTAAAATATACCAAATCCCCCATTTTTTTTGATAACCACGCTGTTTCTTTTCCAACGACAGATACAGAATTTGCACGGATAATAAAATTCCGGAAAGAATTCCAAGATACAATCCATTTCGAAAATACGAAGAAAACGGCATCCGAAAAAAACGGTATCCCATCATTCCCGTCAGGCAAATCAATAACCAGGTATGCGGTCGTTCCCCGATTTTCAAAGGAATCATCAATAATAAAAAAACGGATAACACAACTCCCAAAAGAGCGGTTAATACTCCTGCAATCTCCACAGACAATGGGAAAATATAAAATGTGGCAACTGCCATGGAAAATCCTAAAAATAACTCGGAGAATAGATAAGAAAGCCATGTGTTTTTCATAAAACTTTGATACTGTTTCATAGTTTGCAACGACTCCCTGTTCTTATGATAGACCATTATATGCATATCCTAAAAAAATAAGAACCCGACCCGATAACGCAATCAAAGATTGCGGTCGGGTGTCCCGGAACCTTGTTGTATTCACAATAAGACAAAAAAGCAAGTCCCCGATAAGAGGACTTACTTTTTTCACTTATATAATGGTACAATCCCAAACATCAATACCACTGTCTCCAAACACAGACTTCAATCGGTCGCGAACCTGCTCACGAGTAACTCCTTCTTTTAAAATCACTTGCAAAAAGCCGCCGCCACCTGCTCCGCAAACCAGTTTTGCATCAATCAGATCATCCACAGATAAGAAAATCTGATCAATTAAAATATTGGTAATTCCGCTATCAATTTGTTTAGATAAATTCCAATGCTCATTCATTAAATTGGCAAACGCATCAATATCACCAAGCAGCAAAGTATCTTTCATTTTTTGAGAAACCAGCTGAATTTCAGATAGCGAAAAAACAACCTCAGGGATATTGCCGATATATCTTCCCACAACTTCTCGTAACAGATTTCTTGCCAATCGGCGCTGACCGGTATAAATCAATGCAAACCGTTGGTTTAGCTTTGCTAAAATATCAGGTTTTAACGGCACATATTCCACTTGAATATCCTGAAGCAAACCAGGCTTGGTGGTGATATATTTTAATCCATCTGTCACCCCGCCAACCTGATCCTGCCAACCGCCACCCGTGGACATAATTTGTTCCACACAAAGCACGCTCTGATAAAGTTTGGCATCATCATAAGAAATTCCAAAAAATTCGTAAATGGCTTTCACACAAGCTGCTGATAAAATGGAGCTGGTACCCAGTCCGCTCCCCTTGGGAACACCGGTTACCTCAGAATCCATCACAAAGCCGCCACCAGCCCGTTTTAAAATATCGGTAAGATTTCCGCCCTCTTTCGGTAAAATGCCGCAAGCAAGAAGTGCTGCTTTTTGCAACGCAAAGGGATCATAGGGATTTCCTGTTTCCAAAAGAGGATCGAGTGAAGTAAATTCTCCGTGCACATCCATATCACGGCTTTCCAGCACGATTTTATATTCAGGAATCCGTTTTAACGTTACCTCCACGGGTTTTTTACCGTTTAACAAAATTGCTGCATTGAAAACTGTACCGCCCTGCTCAATACAATACGGTGGAGTATCACTCCAGCCACCGCCAAAGTTTACTCTGAGCGGCAAAGAAACTGTGTGAGTGTCCATCTGAATTCTGCATTCGCTGTGGTAGGTGGTAGTATCCATACTGTTTTGCAAAATCGTGTCACGAATACAGCCAAAACATTTGGAAAAATATTCATCACCATAGGTTTCGCCTAAAATTTTTCCAATATAATAATACAGTCTGATTTTTGCAGAAAAATCTGCTGTTTTAAAATAGTTTTTCAGCCAATCTTCCTGCATTTTGGTTAAATGTTGAAAACGATAAGCCTGGCATACTTCATCCGCACTGACGCCATCTGCGATAGCTTTTGCAATGCCTTCCATCACCATCAGTTCGCGCATACGGTTATTCCAAGCAATAATTGCATTTGCATCTGCATCAAAAAATCCGGCAGATAAACTTTTTCTTTCGGTGTTTTTCCAAAGAGTAAAATCTCCTGCTCCGTAGCAAAGATTGTATAAATTCAAAGCGTGAGAAACTGCTTCTTCCATAGTATCACAAACAGGATAAAGCTTCGCATTCCATAAAGTATGGTCATTACTGTCCCACAAATCCTTCTGGGAAAGATTCAGTTTTTCTAAAAAGTCTGCCAAATGAACACCGCACAAAGATGCGTTATCCTCTAACGATAGTTTTGGATTATCAGACACACCATAGATACGTGCCACAAATTTCCCGTCACGCTGTTTTAAGCCGTGCAGCACAACATTAGAAGGAATATTTCCTTCTTTCACTTCAATGTGAGATAACAATACGTTATCCCCAACCGTTACACCGCTATGAATATGGCTCAGTTCAAAATAACAGTCTTTCCCCACGTTCGCTTGGTCGGAAACAATACTGGTGTATCCTGCTGCACTTAGGGGAATACTGCTGTTGACCTGACGGCTCCATCCCAGATTATCATATTTATCAATTTCAGAAGACATCAGACGAAGAATTTCAGAAGTAGTGCCAAAGTGAATAAATTTGGCAGGTGCAAATCGGAGCAGTTTCATTCGATACGGACGAAGCACGCTCCATACCTGCTCTCTTGCTGTTTTTAGTTCATCGCAGAACTCCCCTTCAGGTTTTTCTTTGTAAAATGCATCTAAAGTGGAAGTTTCTGCCAAAGGATATAAGAAATCGCCATATAAAGAAAGGCGAACTTTTTCATTGACAAACTGATTGAACTTATCAGTATCAAAAATGCCGTTGGTACAAATAAGGCTGTACAAAGAAGAAAGCATCTCTGCAGAAAACACCACAGCACCGGTATCAATATCTACACAACCTTTTTCATTGACTGCATTTTTTTTAGTAAGGTCTTCAACACTTTGTTTATGCAAAAAGGCAGAAACATTCCCATTTTCGCCTTGCACAAACACACCGTGGTTTTTTCCTGTTTCCACAGGTTCTTTAAAAGAAATCGCACAGGCACCAACACCTGAATAATCAATCTGCAAAGGATTGAATAATAGCAAAACATCACCGGAAGCCAAAAGCATTCCTTCACGAATTCTGCCGGGAACTGAAGACATCACCATCATAAATTCATCAAACAAGGTAGATGCCATCTGATTGGGAAGACAGTTAGGAACCGGTGAAAAAAGTTTGCCCAAAGCAGAATACTGCGGTACTCTCTTACTGTCTCCTCCGGAATGAATGACTAAGATACGAAGTCCCGAAAAATCAACATTCCCACTATGTTCTGCAATATAACGAATGACACTTAAGGTAGCACCACCGCTACCCACACGTTTTCCGTCAGGATCAGGAATCACTGCAAAATGGGTATGTTTTGGCAAAAATCCGCTATCTTCCCGGGCTTTTAACTGAGAACGGTAACCTTCCGCTTGAAGCTCATTGGATGCAGTTAAAATCACATAATCCCAATAAACAGCATTGGATGCTTTCAAGCTTCTTTTGTAAGTTTCCCAGGCGTCACTATAAGATTGTGCAAGAAAAAGAGAGGTTAAATGCTCCATCACTTGACTCCTTCGTTATTTTATGAAACAATTTCAAGAATTTCTTAAGTTTCTAATGGCACAATACCAATTTTTTTTGCAGGGTTTCCTGCCCAGATTTCCCCTTGGGGAACATCTTTCGTCACAACAGAACCTGCACCGATAATGCTGTATTTTCCAACGGTAACACCTTTTAGAATATAACTTCCTGCACCGATAAAAGCATAATCTTCTAGCATAACGGGTTTCGTAACCACATTAGCAATTTCAGGTTTTGCAGTTCTTTCAAAAGGATTCAGGGAATGAAAATCAGTATCATATATTTTCACTCCGGCGCCGATTCTTACATAATCACCAATGGTTACGCTATTCCCTGCCGTAATGGCACAGTTGGACATTCCCACATCATTGCCAATGGTAAGCTTAGCACCGGACAACACCTGAAAATAGGTTTTCTCTCCACCACCGATGGGGTTGGCGCTTCCTTTAGAATTGATACGGACACGATCACCAATGGTAATAGTTCCTTTATTTTTAATACATAAATTGCCTTTGGTTTCGTGTTTTTTTCCCACACGAACACCCTTCAGTTTGTATCGGATTCGGTTACTGAAGTTAGAAGGCAAATAATAAAAAAATCGAAGAATACCTTTTATCATATTTTTCATTTCAGATTCTCCATAAATTTATCCAGTTTTTTTGCCCATTTTTTATAATCAAATTTTTCGCAAACTGTATTTCTGGCATTTTGACACATATTTTTTCGTTCTTCCTTGCTCAAAGCAATCACCCGACGAATAGCATTGGCGCAATCTTCGGGAGTATTCTTATCAAATAAAACAGAATCCACACCATCCGTCAAATACCGATAATAGTCCCCTACCCGATTGCCGATAGGTGCCACAGCATAAGCCATTAGTTCCGGCAATTTGCTGGGAAAATTAGCACGGGTAACTAAATTATCCGGTCGGGACATATATAAAAAGTCTACTGACTGATAGAGTTCTATCAACTCGTCATATTCCATCCAACCGTGAAAACAAATGGTATCTCCCAAACGGTCAAATACAGATTGTCCATCCCCTAAAAAAGCACGAAGTTTTTCTTCTTTCACGCCGGTTAAATGCATGGTAATTTTTTTCTGTTCCTCATTGGATAATAACGAAAGACCTTCCAGCATCACACCGATATCATCCTTATGCATGGGATTGCCCGGATAAATCAGATGAATTTTTTCATCCTGAGATTTTTTTTGCAAATCATAGGAAATACTATCTGCATCAATGATCACAGGAAACACCTCGGTATAACATCCCTGCTTGAAATAATAATCACGGATACATTTGGAAATGGAAACAATTCCGCTGGTCTTAGGTGATAATTTGGTAAACGTTTTATTGGAAGATTTATAACGGACATCTTTTTCCCCTTTGGGATATTGGAAAGGCTGATGCCATTCCACCACGTCAATTACGGTTTTGATATTTTTCTTCTTACAAAAATTCAGCACAGGAGAAACAAACAAACTGTTGGAACCATAAATATAAACAATATCCTCTTTTTGAGCACCACATTTTTTTAAAAGCGATGCCATCATATAACCACTGAAAAGTTTTTCTTTTCTGGCATCAGTTAATTCCAAATTCCGATACCGAAATCCTAAATAAGATACATAATCATCTTTTAAGGTTGCACCATCCGGTGTTTTCCCACAAGATAGCACCACAACGTCATAAGAAGCTAAACTAAGTGCCTGAGCAATATATTCAATTCGATTGGCACCGGCATCCCCATGGGGAAAATGTGCACTGGCACAAATAAAAATCTTCTTTTTCATAAATGATAAACTCCTTACTGACGGATTAAAAACAACAAAAATTTCTCTTCCTATTATAACATCTAATGATACATTTGTCAACAATTAGAAATTGCCCTAAAGAAACAAAAAATGCTTACCGGACTCGATAAGCATTTTTCTGTTGTGATATGATTTATTTTGCTTTTTTCGCAGTTGCTTCTTTTAACATTGCCCATACGGGAGAAACAACAAAGAGAGATGAATATGCACCGCCGATAACACCAACCATTAAGGGGAAGGCAAATTCTCTGATAGAATCCACGCCCAACACATACAGCACTGCAACCATTACGAAGGTAGTGATGGTAGTGTTGATGGAACGTCCCAAAGTCTGTTTGATACTTTTATTGGTAGTATCTGCAAAAGTCTCGTTGCCTGCAGCTTTTCTGTTTTCACGGATTCTGTCAAACACAACGATGGTGTTGTTAATAGAGTAACCCAAAATAGTCAGAACTACAGCCACAAAAGAAGCATTTACCGGAACACGGAAAATTGCATATACCGAAATCATAATGAGTACATCATGAATTAAAGCAACAATTGCACTTAAACCGGATAAGAACTCAAAACGAATGGTAATATACACCAGCATTAATACCACTGCAATACCTACTGCAATTAAAGCTTCCTTTAATAATTTTTGACCATAGGACGGAGAAAAAGAATTTACAGAATAATCACTATAATCTTCTGCTAAACCGTATTTTGCAATCAATGCGGCAATAACCGCATCAGACTGGTCACTTGTTAAATCCTTTGCCTTAATGGTAAATTCATTGGGATTTTCGGTATTTACCTGCACAGCAGAAATGTTGAAACCAAGTGTATCGTTTGCAAGTGTTGCAACTTCTTCTTTATTGATAGCCTGTCCTGCATCAAAAGTAATGCTGGTACCGCCTGCAAAATCAATATCCAAATTGAAACCGTTTACGGCAGTAAACACAATACCAACCAGAATCAGCGCAACAGAAATCGCAATAAAAATCCATCTGTTTTTATAAATATTAAGCATTTTTGTTACCTCCTTTTCCGGGTGCTCCATAGAGGAACTTATTTTTAATCTTCATATCAACCATTGCTTTTAACAGGAATTTGGTAACAATAATGGCAGTAAACATAGATACTAATACGCCGATACCTAAAGTGGTTGCAAAGCCTTTGATCGGACCGGAACCGATGAAATACAATACCCCTGCAGCAATCAGAGTGGTAACGTTGGAGTCAATAATAGAAATCATTGCACGTTTGAAACCGGCATCCAAAGATGCTTTTAAGGTTTTGCCAAGTTTGAATTCTTCTTTCATACGTTCGAAGATAATGACATTGGCATCCACAGCCATACCGATGGACAGAATAACCCCTGCAATACCCGGTAATGACAGATTAATTCTCATAAAGGAATAAATGAGACAACATAATACTACATAGAACACCAATGCAATTGATGCTGCAAGACCGGGCAAACGATAGTATAAAATCATAAACACAAAAATGATGATTAAACCAATCATTGCCGCCTGTAAACTGGTATTTAATGCAGATTCACCCAAGGTAGGACCTGCAGTTCTCTGTTGAACAACGGAAAGCTGGAAAGGCAACTGACCGTCCTGAATCAAGGCTGCTAATTCGGCAGCAGAATCTTTGTCAAAGTTACCTTCAATGGTAAACTGGTTGCTGTTAATCGGTTGAGTAACCATGGGAGCAGAAATGATATTGTCATCTAACTTAATAGCAATGGCTTTTCCATCATATTCCATAGTTGCTTCGTAAAAACGCTGCGCTGCATCATTTGAAATTTCGATTGCAACAACGTGCTGAGCGGGAGCAGCTGTTACTCCGCTCTGCATATATATCCCATCTGCTTTTTTTACATCTTCTCCGGTAAAAATGTCATCGCCAAGAAATTCGCCGGTTGCGGGATCATATCCGCAGAAAGATAACTTTGCAGTCTGACCGATTTCGTTAATTGCAGCCGCTGTATCCTGTACAGACGGAAGTTCTACTTCCAGCATGTTTCCTTTTGCAGTAACACTACCTTCGGTAAAACCTTTTCTATCCAGACGAGCCTGGATAATCTTTCTTGCAACATCCATCTGAGATGCAGAGGGTTCAATTTCTGTGAAAGAACCGTCTTCCGCCTTTTGGGATGCCTGGTAAACTATAACCGAACCCCCGGCTAAGTCAAAACCTTTTCTGATACCGTGTTCTGCATCAAAAACAGGGTATGTCTTAAAAGAACCGATTGTCAAACCGGTAATCGCGCTGACACAAAGCACCGCAATTACGGCAATGGCAATCAGAATTTTACTGATACCTTTAAACATGTTTTCCTCCTATGTACCAATACAGGCACTTTTTAATATTTTTTCTGCTATCTTGAAAATACTGGAATCAACCTGCAGGCCAGGTTAATTCTCTGCCACCCAATAAATGGAAGTGAATATGAAATACCGTCTGCCCTGCTGCCTGATTACAGTTGGATACTACGCGGTATCCATCTTCCGCAATACCGTTTTCTTTGGCAATTTTCGGAATTGCTTCGTAGATTTTTGCAATCACATCTGCATTTTCGCCGTTTACATCATTCAAGGTGGCAATATGCTTTTTGGGAATCACCAGAATGTGTACGGGTGCAGTGGGAGCAATATCCCAGAATGCATACACATTTTCATCTTCGTAAGCTTTTTTAGAAGGGATTTCCCCTTTGATGATTTTACAGAATAAACAATCTTCCATGATTACAACTGTCCTTTCAGAACTTCTTCTGCCAACGCAATCGCATCCGCAATTTTAGAAGCATCTTTACCGCCACCCTGTGCCATATCAGGTTTACCGCCACCGGAACCGCCTGCCGCTTTGGTTACTTCACGGATGATGTTACCTGCGTGTGCACCTTTTGCAG
Source organism: Oscillospiraceae bacterium (assembly GCA_015068645.1). NCBI lineage: Bacteria > Bacillati > Bacillota > Clostridia > Eubacteriales > Oscillospiraceae > Oscillospiraceae bacterium. The sequence goes on along the minus strand of SVKD01000004.1, from coordinate 51,501 downwards.
TTGCCGCTTTGTTGGCACTTGCTAAGAAGGTGATTTTATCGTCTGCCAAGTTAGACAGAACAATCACAACGGGATTTTCTGCAAATTTATTCTTAATTTCGTCACACAGATTACGGAGCATATCCACGGTTGCCCCTTCTTTTTGTGCGGTGATTAAAGCAACGCCGGAAACATCCTTTGCAGAATTCAAGATTTCGTCTGCTTCCCCTTTGGAAAGTTTTGCACGAAGTTCATCCATCTGCTGTTTCTGTGCTTTCATTTCATCAACAAACTGATTTGCACGAACAGTTAAATCAGAAAGGTTATTTACTTTTAACACTTTCGCAGTTTCTTTTAACAGTTCTTCTCTTTTTGCCATATATTCCAGATAGTTGGTACCGGTTACGGCTTCAATTCTGCGAACGCCTGCCGCTACACCACTTTCGGAAACAATTTTAAACAGACCAGCCTGAGCAGTGTTGGTTAAGTGAGTACCGCCACAGAATTCCATAGAATAATCGCCCATGGTTACCACACGAACATTGTCGCCGTATTTTTCGCCGAAGAGTGCCATAGCACCCAGTTTTTTCGCTTCATCAATGGGCATTACTCTGCAATTGATTTCCATTGCAGATAAGATGGCATCGTTTACCAGAGCTTCTACTTTTTCAATTTCATCAGCGGTCATTGCTTCAAAATGAGCAAAGTCAAAACGTAAACGTTCGGGGGTTACATAAGAACCTGCCTGATGAACGTGGTCACCCAACACGGTCTGCAGAGCTTTCTGCAGTAAGTGAGTGGTGGAATGGTTTCTTGCAGTTGCAAGACGTTTTGCTTTATCCACTTCCATAGAAATGGTTGCGCCTTTTTCTAAAACGCCGGATTCCACGGTTACCATATGACCAAATTTACCGTCAGTATATTTAACAGTATCGGTAACAACTGCTTTCACGCCGTTTGCAGACAGAATACCGGTGTCCCCTGCCTGTCCGCCGCTTTCACCATAGAATACGGTGGTATTGGTCAGAACGGTGCCGGATTCTCCTGTACCTAAAGCGTCAACCAGTTCGCCGTCTTTTAAGATAGCGGTAACAGTTGCATCACAAGTTAAGTTATCATAGCCGATAAATTCGCAGAACGGCAGGTCTTTGATGAGTTTTGCAACTTCATTTTCCCAACCTAAAGTGGAGGTATCACCACGGGCGTTTCTCGCTTTTTCTCTCTGTTCATTCATACAAGCCTGATACTTGTCTTCATCTAAAGTAAAGCCGTTTTCTTCTACTACTTCCTTGGTTAAATCCAGGGGGAAGCCGTAGGTATCGTACAGTTTGAAAGCCACTTCACCATCAAACACGGTTTCGTTTTTCGCTTTCATATCAGTGATGAAATCGCTGAGCATTAAGAGGCCTGCATCAATGGTTTTATAGAATTTTTCTTCTTCTGTGGAGATAATTTTCTTGATGTAATCCTGTTTTTCCGCCAGTTCCGGATATGCATCTTTGGACTGGGAAATTACCACATCGGCAAGTTCAGTTAAGAACATTTTGTCGATTCCCAACAGTTTTCCGTGACGGGCTGCACGACGGAGTAATCTTCTTAACACATAGCCTCTGCCTTCGTTGGAAGGAATAACACCGTCAGATACCAAGAACACGGTGGAACGGATATGGTCAGTTACCACACGGATAGAAACGTCGGTTTCGTGAGCAGCACCATAGGTTTTGCCGGACATCTGACAAACGGTGTCCAACACCCTTTTTACGGTGTCAACTTCAAATAAGGAACCAACGCCCTGCATAATTGCAGCGATACGTTCCAGACCCATACCGGTGTCAATATTAGGATGAGCCAGACGGTTATAGTTGCCGTCTTTATCTTTATCAAACTGGGTAAATACCAGGTTCCAGAATTCTACGAAACGGTCACAGTCACAACCAACTGCACAGTCGGGGCTGCCGCATCCGTTTTCTTCACCACGGTCAAAGTAAATTTCAGAACAAGGACCGCAGGGACCGGTACCGATTTCCCAGAAGTTATCTTCTTTGCCTAAACGAACCATACGGTCGGGAGAAACACCAACTTTTTTGGTCCAGATATCATATGCTTCATCATCGTCCTGATACACGCTGACCCACAGTCTGTCCACGGGTAATTTCATACGTTCGGTAATAAATTCCCATGCCCAGCCGGTTACTTCGTTTTTAAAGTAATCACCAAAGGAGAAATTCCCCAGCATTTCAAAGAAAGTACCGTGACGTGCGGTTTTTCCAACACGTTCAATATCAGGAGTTCTGATACATTTCTGACAGGTGGTTACACGTTTGGAGGGAGGAGTTTCTTCTCCCGTAAAATATTTTTTTAAAGGTGCCATCCCTGCATTGATTAACAAGAGGGAGTTGTCGTTAATCGGCACCAAAGGAAAAGACTGCATTCTTAAATGCGCTTTTTCCTGGAAGAATGATAAAAATTCTTCTCGGATTTGGTTAAGACCCATTTTTTCCATAAGTTTTATGTATCCTTTCTTTTAAATACAAGTAAATTATTGCTCTACGCCATATTTTTTCTGAATAGTTTCACGACGTTTGCAAATCATAATAGTTCCGCCAACGATAACGTAGCAAAGAACGATATCAAAGAATAAATTATACAAAAACAGTTCAGCTCCCAAGGCAGCTTCTCCGCTGATGATAACAGGTGCCAAAAAAACGGCTAATGTTGTGGTGCAAATAAGAATCATTGTAAGATAATATGCTTTCTTCTTCTCATCATTCTGTTTTTTCATTTGTACAGCAGAAAAAGCAATAACAGCTCCCAAAAATACTAACACAAACCATAAATCCGGTTGCATCACACGACGTTTTAAGGCACTGTAACCGTCAAAACCGTGTTTGATTTTATGATATTCGGGATAGTTGGAATTGTACTGCTGACGAATTTCATAACCGTTATCAGCACTGCATTCTAATTTTTTCAGGAATGTTCCCGGGTGAGTCAAATAATAGGAAATCACCTTGGAATAACCAACATTCAACGAAGCGTTTTCCACCACAGATGAATCCACTTCATACACGCTTTTGCCTACATAGGCATCTGCTTCCCTGGGTAATCCCAGTTTTTCCAAAGCAGACGAATCTTCATTATCTTTTAACACTCCATAATACACAGAATGGAACTTATTCTGCTGCTCTTTTCCGTAATAAACACCGTCACTAAAGCAAGTCACGCAGCCAATCGAAACTGCCACCGTCAAAAAAACGGTCACAATACGGTACCACAACTCTTTTTTAATCATCAGCACAGGTAACTGGCAAACCACCAGCAGAATTCCAATCCAAAAATATCCGGTTTTCATTCCGGCAACCAAAAATGCCAGTACTGAGTATAACAAGGTGCGACAGATACCGGGTTTGGTAAAAAGCTGCGAAAACAGTAAACAAACCATCACCAAAATAAAGCAGTACAAAGCACCTTCCACATTGAGTGAATTTAAATGCAGAAGATAAGAAAAATCGCAGAAAATAAAGGTTGCTACACCTCCAACCAGAGCTTTATGCCACAGTTTTTCCGTCTGCATTTTCGCTAAGAAGAAGAAAAATGCAACTAACGCAGCCGCAAAGTACAGCGTGGAAAGAATTCTTACATCGAATCCGTGAAAAACAACAGATAACGGCCGCAAAATCACATTCATTGTGCCGGTATAACTATTTTCAGCAGGAATAGATGAAAACCAGGTCTGACAACCGGTACCGCTATTTAACCAAAAGCCGCCGGATGCAATCTGATAATAATCTGCTCCGCCCATTCCGGCAACAGGAACAAGCAAGTTACACCAGGCAAACAACACCAGCATAATTCCCAACAACAAGACTACGATTTTCCCGGATGTTAATTCTTTCTTCAAATCATTACACCTCCGGTATTATCAAATAAGTTAGCACTAAACAAAAAAATGGACGACAAAATACCCGTTAGGATATTTTGCCGAGCATTCTTTTTTTCTGTTATTTTAATTTTGCGCCGCAGGATAAGCAAAAATTAGCTCCATTCGGATTGGTTTTTTTACATTCCGGGCAAACTTCCACGTTTTTAATTTTATTGATTTCTGCTTTTAAGGCATCAATCTCTTCGTATTTTTTATCAATATCCTCTAACAATAACACAATATCTTCGGAAAACTCAGCACCGTTTTCGTGATCACGATAAGTAAGCATTCCGATGTTTCTGAAAATTTTGTCAATTTTATTTTCTTTTTCGTTAATTGCAAAAGACATCCGGGTAATATCATAAAGATCGGTGGACTTATCCTTTGCGTATTTTGCAGTTTTGGTTGCGGTACTTCTCACCTTGTCATACCATGCCATAATGTTTTACCTCCATAATATATATAATGTAATAGAATATGCTGATTCTTTCTTCAACGTTTATGATACGCTCAATTCTGCCGTCGTACCAACTCATACATACTAATCCCTGCAGCAACCGCCACATTTAAGGATTCAATCTCTTTTTCCATCGGAATCATGTAGAAAACATCGGCTAATTGCAATAGTTCTTCTGAAATTCCGTTGGCTTCAGAACCAAACATTAAAGCGGTTTTTCCAAAAAACTTTGTTTCATACAAGGAAACAGCTTCTTCGGTCAGGGCAGCCGCACATATCTGATATCCGTTTTGTTTTAATTTTACAATCACATCTTCCAAAGATTTACAGCGAACTAAATTTAATGAAAAGACTGCCGACATTGCAGATCGAATCACCTTAGGTGAATACACATCGGCACATTTTTCATCTAAAACGATATCGCCAAAACCTGCTGCTAAAGCAGTGCGAAGAATCGTTCCCATATTGCCGGGATCAGAAACGCCATTTAACAGAAGCATTTTAGAAGAACTGATTGCTTCTTCTTCGGGAATCCGAAATACAGCCGCAATCCCTTGTGGGGTGTCTGTATCACAAATTTCCTTCATCACCTCTTTGGTAACCAAATAGGTATTTTCGCATTGCGGTACTGCAAACTCAAAAGTTTCTTCTAAAAAAACCATTTCCGGAAGAGTTTTTTTCATGCTGTCACACACATTACGGTACCCTTCTGCCAAAAAGGTTCCTGTTTGGGTACGGTATTTCTTTTGTTTGAGTTTTTTAACCTCACATACCGTTTTGTTTTTCACACTGGTGATTTCTTTCATTTTAAAAAATCTCCATTTTAAATTCGTTTCGCAGAAATAACGCTCTTAACATTGTTTAAACGAACTAAAATCTTATTCAGCTGATCCTGACCGGTAACATCGATATTAATCTGAATTAAACCGGAACCGTCTTTCAACACTTTTGCGGTTAAGGCGTTGACAGGAACTTTCATATCGTTTAATGCCAACGTCAAATCAACCAGTAAGCCGGATCGGTCTGCAGAAGTAACCGCCAAATCTACGCTGTGAGTATGGCCGTCTTCCGCCTCCCAGGTGGCTTCCACCAAACGGTTTCTGTCACCATCGGAACGCTCTATATCACGAAGAGCCACACAGTCAGCACGGTGAATGGTAACACCTCTGCCTCGGGTAATATATCCCACAACCTTATCCCCGGGAACAGGAGAACAGCATTTTGCGGTACGAACAAGACAACCCTCCTGCCCTTTTACCACAATTCCCTGTTTTACATGTTTCCCCTGCTTATCCTTGGAAGTATTCTGAATTTCTGCCAACACAGATTCATCACTTTGAGGACGGGTTCGTTCCAGATAATCTTCAATTCGAAGACCGATTTTCTGAGCGGTGATACCGCCGTAACCAACAATGGCATAAAAGTCTTCCACTCTTGCCACGCTGTATTTTTTGGAAATGTAGCCAAAGAGTTCTTCGTTTTCTACTAAATCCTTTAAGGTCATATCGAATTTCTTGATTTCTTTTTCAAGCAATTCTTTTCCCTTTTGGATATTTTCTTCCCTTTTTTCTTTTTTGAACCACTGATTGATTTTGCTTCGCGCCTGACTGGTACGTGCAATTTTCAACCAATCGGAATGGGGGCCCTGAGAATTAGCGGAAGTAATAATCTCCACAATATCCCCATTTTGCAGATGCTGGTCAATGGGAACGATACGATTATTCACTTTAGCGCCAACCATTCTCCAACCTACCGCACTATGCACCATAAATGCAAAGTCGATGGGAGTGGAACCGCTGGGAAGACTATATACGTCTCCTTTCGGGGAGAACACAAATACCTCATCGGCAAACAAGTCAATTTTAATATGACTGATATATTCCGATGGGTTGGAAAAATCTTTTTCGGTTTCCAGAAGCTGACGAACCCATTGGAATTTATCTCCCGTGGAGTTCTTGTTCTGGGCACCTTCCTTGTACTTCCAGTGAGCAGCAATCCCATATTCAGCAGTTCTGTGCATATCCCAGGTACGAATCTGAATTTCAAAGGGAGTTCCTGCATGGCTCACCAAAGTGGTGTGCAAGGACTGATACATATTTTTTTTGGGCATACTGATATAATCTTTAAATCTGCCCGGAATCGGTTTATATAGTTCGTGAACACAACCTAACACGGTATAACAATCTGTGATGGTGCCCACAATGATACGAAGAGCGAACAAATCATAGATTTCGTCTAAGGTGATGTTCTTGGAATACATCTTTTTATAGATGCTGTAAAAATGTTTAGCTCTGCCCTCAATATGAGCCTGAACACCGATTTCAGAAAGCTTGTCGGTGAGTTGCTCTTTAATATCGTCAACAATCTGAAGACGCTGGGTTCTTTTCTTGGCAATCCCGGTGGAAATTTCTTTATAACCGATGGGATCCAAATACAATAAAGAAAGATCTTCCAATTCCCACTTCAGATTATAAATCCCCAAACGGTGCGCAATAGGAGCATAGATTTCCATAGTTTCCAGCGCTTTTTCACGGCGCTTATGCTCCGGCATACTCTTCATGGTTCGCATATTATGCAAACGGTCTGCAAGTTTGATTAAAATCACGCGGATATCCTTCGCCATTGCCATAAACATTTTGCGAAGATTCTCTACCTGTTCCTCTTCTTTGGTGGAAAATTCAATCCGACCTAATTTGGTCACACCGTCAACAATATTAGCAATATCTTCGCCAAATTCTTTCTTCACGTAATCGTAACCATATTCGGTATCCTCGATGGTATCATGAAGTAATGCAGCACAAATCGATTCGTCATCCAAATTCAACTCTGCGATAATTTCTGCAACAGCAAACGGATGATTATAATAAGGTTCACCACTACGACGAAACTGTCCTTCATGGGCATCCTTACAAAACCGATAAGTCTTCTCTAAAAGCTCCCGGTTACATTTGGGATTATATTTGGTAATCTTATCTAAAAGATGGGAAAACTGCTCCATAAGTTATCCAATCAAACCTTTCTGGCAATCAAACATTTATACCAATTTAATATCTTTCAGTTTCAGGGCGGGATACTTTTTGCCGCGATACTCGTTCGTGTAAGGAGAAACAATTGCGTTCACAATATCACCATCACGAAGCATACGGAAGCTTTCGTTAGTACCCAATCCAAAACCGATTACCATAATGGAAAAGCTTTTTTTGGAAAAACGCAAACGAATATGTTTTTCATCGCCAAAATAAGTAAGATTTTCAATTTTCACCTTTTCAATCAGGAACTGAGGCATGGGATTACCCATTCCGCACGGCTGAATGCTTTCCAACATATCGGTTAATTCCAAATTGATATCTTTGTCGGTAATCTTACCTTCATAAGCAATTTCTTCCACATACACTTTGGTGTTGAAATTTTCTTTGGCATATGCATTGATTTTTTCACGGAATGCATCAATATTATCTTTAGAAACAGTTAAACCTGCTGCCAATTCGTGTCCACCGAATTTTAAAAGCAAATCGTCGCAATAAGACAATGCTTCAAACATATTGAATCCCTGAACCCCACGGCAAGAACCTTTCGCTTCATTACCGTCTATTGCCATTAACACACAGGGTTTTCCGTAACGTTCGGTAATTCTGGAAGCTACGATTCCGATTACCCCATGATGCCACGCTTCAGATGCCAACACGATTACTCTGTCAGTAGTGTGAAGTTTTTCTTTATCAATAATCTGACAAGCTGTTAATAAAATCTCCTGCTCAATCGTCTGACGACGAACATTTTCATCGCACAACATTTTTGCTAAGGTTTCAGCTTCTTTGGCATTGGAAGTGGTAAACAGTTTTACTGCATCCACTGCATTGCCCAATCTGCCCACAGCATTAATTCTGGGAGCAATAATAAAGCCCACGTGAGAAGAGGTCAGAACCTTACCGGAAAGGCCTGCTTCCTGAATCAAAGCTTTCAAACCTAAGTTCTGAGGATCATCCAAAAGCTTTAAACCCAAAGATACAAAAACACGGTTTTCCTCGGTTAAGGTAACAATGTCTGCAATAGTACCAAGGCAAAGTAAATCCCCGTACTGTTCCAAAAGCTCTTTGGATTTTCCGCCGCCTTCCAGCGCTTCAATCAGCTTAAAGGCAACACCAACCCCGGAAAGCTCCTTAAAAGGATAGGGGCAATCGGGACGTTTGGGGTTCACAATAGCATAGGCAGGAGGCAGTTGCTCCTTACATTTATGATGGTCGGTAATTACCACAGAAATTCCCAAAGAAGTGGCATAGCTGATATCATCAAATGCGGTGATACCGCAATCAGCTGTGATAATCAAGCCTACTCCTTCATTTTTGAAGGATAGAACTGCTTCTTTATTTAAACCGTATCCTTCGTCAGAACGGGACGGAATATAGTAAGAAACGTTTGCTCCTTTGGATTTTAAATACAGATACATCATGGAAACAGCGGTGATTCCATCTACATCATAATCACCGTAAACCACAATTTTCTGATTATCTGCAATGATTTCCTGAATTTTATCTACTGCTTTTTTCATATCCCGAAGTAAAAACGGATCTAAAAGCGTATTCACATCAGGGTTTAAAAAACGAGTCGCCTGCTCGGTAGTTTCAATGCCGCGGTTGCAAAGAACATTTGCACAAAGGGGGTGCAATTTCAGCTCTTCTCCTATCTTTTTTGATAATTCGGGATTCGGCTGTTTCAACACCCATTTGCTTTTCTTCGTCATCATACAGGTCCTGCTTTCTTATATTTTTTTACATTATAACACTATTTTTAAAAAAATTCAAGATATATTTGAAAAAAAACTTTACAAATCAATAAAGATATGCTAGAATAGATAATGATATTTTGTATATACTGCAAAAAAAGCTGATGATTTCACATCTTTTTTTCTGCAGAACGTAGCAAAATACGGTAAAAACCTCACATCGGAGTTGAAATAATTTGAAGGTTACCAGCGGAATTCGAAAAGGAGCTATTTTAGAGGCTTCTCCGGACCTTTCCGTCCGCCCCACCACCGATAAAGTCAAGCAATCAATTTTCAATATGATTCAGTTTGAAGTGCCAAAAAGATGTGTGCTTGATTTATTTGCAGGAAGCGGCGCTATGGGAATCGAAGCCTTAAGCCGCGGTGCAACACGTTGTACTTTTGTGGATTTAAATCCCGAGTTTGTGAAGAAAAACATTGCAAAGCTTCGTTTTGAAGAAATGTCTGAAATCATTCGAAGCGATTATCTTGACTTTTTAGGAAAATGTAACCATCAATTTGATTTGGTATTTTTAGACCCTCCTTATGGAAAAAAAATGATTGATTCCGCACTCAAAAAGCTGGTGGAAAACAATCTTTTATCAACCAACGCTATTGTGGTGTGGGAATGTGATGAAAAAGAAGAGGTTGCAATTCCCGAATCCATAGAAATGATCAAAGAAAGAGTTTTCGGAAGAATACGAACAAGAATTGGAGTCAAAAAATGAAAACAGCGATTTACCCCGGTAGTTTTGACCCTTTAACCAATGGCCATCTGGATATTATCACCAGATCTTCAAAACTGTTTGACAAAGTGATTGTAACGGTACTTACCAACAGTGCAAAGAAACCTTTGTTCACTGTGGAAGAACGGCTGGAATTGATTCGCCGCACCACCCGCCACCTGCCCAATGTGGAAGTGGTTTGTTACGATGGTTTACTGGTGGATTTTGCCAAAAAAAACGACTGCAACGTGCTGATAAAAGGCTTGCGGGTTGTGTCAGATTTTGAATATGAATTTCAAATGGCTTTAGCCAACAAAAATCAAATGCCGGACTTGGAAACAATGTTCTTACCAACCGCGCAGGAATATATGTTCCTGTCCTCCAGCATTGTGAAAGAACTTGCTCGTTACAAAGGCGACCTTTCCGGGCTTGTTCCCAAAGAAATTGAACAGGATATTTTAAACAAATTTTAACATAAAAGGAGTAAGTGTTATGGATTTACAGGCGTTAATAGAAGAATTGGAAGAAATCGTGGAAAGCGCATCGAAAGTGCCTCTTTCTACCAAATGTATGATTGACAGAGAAGAAGTCTGGAACGTTGTGGAACAGATGAGACTTCACTACCCCGAAGAATTAAAACAGGCTCAGTGGGTAAAAAAAGAAAGAGACCGTATTATTAACGAAGCAAAACAGGAAGCTGCATCCATTATTGAAAGTGCAAATCAGCAGGTGGTTCAGATGGTTAACGAAACTGAAATCATCAAGATTGCAAAGTTAAAATCCGAAGAAATCGTAAAAGAAGCAGATATGGAAGCTGTAGAAATCAAACACAAAGCAGAAGCTGCAGCTACCGCACTTTATGATGAAACCAAAGAACGAGCAGACCAGTATAAACAGAGTGCACAAAATTATGCAGACAGCTTACTGCAGACTGCAGAAAAGACTGTGAATTCTGCAAGAGATACTCTGTACACCGCATATTCTCAGATCAGCTCTTCTTATCAGGAAACTGAAACCTTACTGGATAAAATTGCATCTTCCAGACAGGTTATTAACAGCGCAAAAGACTAATATTCGCATCGGCGAATGCCTCAAAAAAGGGTTCAAAAAATATAAATAACCAAAAACCCAAAAGGGCTGTTACATTGTTGTAATAGCCCTTTCTTGTAAATGAATAAGATTGGAGGGAAACAGCATGCCGATAAGCGGAAATCCAAAGTTGGCAGAGCATCGAGAAAAGCTGAAGCTGGTGCCAAAAAAACCAGGCGTATATCTGATGAAAAACAGAGATGACCGCGTGATATATGTAGGTAAGGCAAAGTCCCTGTGGAACCGATTATCTCAGTATTTCGGAGGTTCTCCCAAAGACTTAAAAACCATGCAGATGGTTCTGCATGTGGATCACTTTGATTATATCATCACAGACTCGGAAAAAGATGCATTCCTGCTGGAAAACAATCTGATCAAAAAATACAAGCCCAAATATAACATTCTTTTAAAAGATGACAAAACCTACCCCTTTATTAAAATAGAAAAGAAAACCGTTTACCCCTATCTTTCGCTGGTTCGTAAAACCGAACGGGACGCCAATAAATACTACGGTCCTTACCTGAATGCACAGGTGGTAAACGGTGCCATTGATTTGATTTCCAAAGAATATAAACTAAGAACCTGTCACGCAGACTTAACCAAAGAAAAAAAACGTCCCTGCTTAAATTATCATATGGGATACTGCTCTGCACCTTGCACAAGAATGGTGAGCTGCGAAGAATATGATCATCAGCTCAAAGAAGCTATTCATGCACTGGATTCCGGATTGAAAAGTTTAATTCCCGTTTTAGCAAAAAAAATGGAAGCCTGCGTAGAAAACCTGGATTTTGAAGGTGCGGCAAAATATCGGGACAATATTCGTTTAGCAGAAAAATTTGCTGAAAAGCATCAGGTTGTGACTGTAAAAAAAGTCAACCTGGATGTTTTATATTGCTACCGCGATGGTGAAATTTCCGCTATTTCGGTGTTGACCGTGAAAGACGGAATCATTCACGATAAAAAAAGCTATACCTTTCCGGATTCCCGAGATGTATCCGATGAGGATATGATTGCTTCCTTTTTAAAACAATTTTATCTGGCAAGAGATACCATCACAAAACGAATTGTGATATCCATTAATACAGATTACCAAATTCCCTATGAAGAACTTTCCAAACAAATGGAAGAGCTGTTTCAAGAAGGTATCACCGTATCCCGGGGCCGCGGAAAATTCACAAAAAATCTCATTGAAATGGCAAGAGTTAATGCCATTGAAGCCATCAAACTCCGTCTGAAAACCAAAATAGATGACCAGCTCTTTCTGCTAAAAGAATTTGTCGGTTTGGAACAAGCTCCTTTGCGAATTGAAAGTTACGACAATTCCAACACTGCAGGCTCCAATGCAGTTGGTGTTATGACGGTGTACGAAAATGGTGTTCTCTCTCAAAAAGAAAAGAGAACCTTTGGCATCAAAAACCATAACGGTTCTGACGATTATGCCGCTATGTACGAAGTGCTGGACCGCCGGATTTATCACCTTACCAATAGTGACAAAGGGTTTGAAGTTGCTCCTGATCTGATTTTGGTAGACGGTGGAAAAGGTCAGGTGAAATGTGCGAAAGAAGTTCTCTTAAAATACGGATTCTCAATACCGGTATTCGGAATGGTGAAGGATGACAAGCACCGTCTGAAGGATCTGACAGACGGTTATCGCTTGTTGGATTTAAAATCCAACAAAGCTTTGTTTGTGTTTCTTTCCAAAATCAATGAGCAAACACACAAAAACGCCATCTCCTACCACAAGAAAAAAAACACTTTGACAGCTACCCAATCAGAGCTTCTGACAATTCCCAAGGTTGGCATGGCTACCATAAAAAAACTGTACGGACACTTTAAAACTTTAAAACAAATAAAAGAAGCAACCCTTGAGGAATTGCAAAAAGCCCTTCCTTTCGGGGTTGCGTTAAATATTTATCAGTATTTTCACAACGAGGAAAACGAAAGTCATTAAGCGAAAATGCTGTCCTTCAAGGCTAATATCAAAAAACTAAAAAATCCACCAAAAAAGAACGCCCCATATCAAAACAGATCCCCCCAGACAAAGCAAAAGACCAATCCCCTTTGGATTCAGTCGTTTGCTTTGTTTTTTTATCTTTTTTAGTTTATGATAATCGTCTTTCTTTCCTTTCCGGTAAAATCGATGTGAAATTTCCTGTTGTTTCTGAATATAATTTTCAACAATCTCTTCCGCTTCCTCAAGCACGGTTTTTTTTCGTTCCATATAATCACTCCCTGATATTATTATCCGATGTCATTTGCAGGTTTATACACCGAAACAAGCAGTTCTCTTTTTCACAAGTTCCTCATACAATAAAATAAAGAGAGGTTTCCTATGAAAAAAACAATTTTTATCTCTATCAAAAATTTCATCAAAAAGATGATTCTGATCGCAATCATCACACTCCTGATGATCGGTTCGGTCTCCTTAAAAATTCCTCATCGGATTTGCCAATATATCGCCAAAGATATTCTTTTTGAAAAAAACAACAAATTGCAAAACCAACTTTCTGATAAATTCTCTTTAAAATCAGGCCCTACGGTATATGCGGCAATGCCCTTTGAGAAATCATCGATAGCTCCCAAAACTCCAGCCACGAAATCTCCTGCTGATGCTATCACGGAAACTCCCGTTCCCACAGAAACTCCGCAGCTCCGAGCAGATTTATCAAAAATAAGTGCTCAGAATGTTCAAATCAAAAATCATACCAACCAAAGTGTGGACGTTGCAAATTTATTGCAAAAGCCAATTTCCTTTCAAAAAAATTCCGAGGGCTATAAAGTTCTCTTGGTTCACACCCATACCACAGAGTCTTATTTCCCAAATGACCGTTCCCAAAACCCTCAGGAAAACATGATCAGTATCGGAGAAGAATTCCAGCAGGTACTGGAAGAAAACGGCATTAAAACGCTGCATATCACCACTGTTCACGATGTTCCCTACACTACATCCTATAAAAAGAGTCTGGAAAGTGTGACGAAAGCTCTCAAAGAAAACCCATCAATAGAAGTGGTGATTGATCTGCACCGCGATGCCATAATCGGAGCAAATCAAGAAAAAGTACGGCCACTCACTACTATTAACGGGGTTGAAACCGCACAGGTTATGCTGGTTTGCGGAACCGGCGAAGGCGGTCTCCCCCACCCTCACTGGAAAGAGAATCTTTCCTTTGCATTGAAAGTGCAAGGTATTATGCAAGCAAGCTACCCCAATTTTGCCCGTCCTCTTGATTTAAGAGTGGAACGGTTTAATACTCACACCACTAAAAATTCCGTTATTTTTGAAATCGGCTCACACGGAAACACCTTGGAAGAAGCTAAACAAGGAGCAAAACTGGCGGCACAAGCAGTTGCCGATGTATTAAACAGCACCCCTTAAGACACGAAATGTTCAGAAAATGCCAAATCGATATTTTTATGCAATGCCAAGTTGATGCCCCCTGATAAGGTTCTGGCACTGTGTGTAATCAGATTATCAATATCTTTCGGGCTGACAAATAATCCCGATTTCGCAAATTTCATCATATCAGAAATCATATGTTCCGCTTCCGCTAAACTATCGTTTTTTTCAAAAAAGCCGGTAAGTGCAGAGTAGACAATAGAATGAGAATCCACAACGGTGGGAATCCCAATTGCAATCACAGGAACCCCCAGCGTTTCCTGATTCAGTCCATCCCTTCGATTTCCAACCCCGGAACCGGGATGAATTCCCGTATTGGTAAGCTGCACGGTAGAAAACATCCGCTCCGGACTTCCTGCGCACAATGCATCCACTGCAATCACAAGAGACGGCTGATATTTTTCCACCACACCTTGCACAATATCTACCGTTTCAATTCCTGTAATTCCCAACACCCCGGGACAGATTCCGCAAACTGCACGAAAATCGTTTTCTCCCTCGGTATTGATGTATTCCAGCACATGGTTGGTAATCATTACACCATCCAGCGTAGAAGGCCCTAATGCATCGGGAGTGATGTTGCGGTTTCCAAGTCCTACTACCAAAATACGTTCCGACTTTTGTGGCAATAGTTTGCCCAACTCTTTCGCAATGACTTTGGCATTTTTCTCTAACACAACGGGATCACGGTCGGGAAAAGTCTGAAATTCCAATGTCACAAAATTCCCCATTGGTTTCCCTACCAATTGAGCTGCCTCCTGAGTGGTGATGGAAATTTCGGTAACCACACAATTATCTTCTTGTCTCTCTTGTTTGATAATGCCTTTATTATCGTGCGTGTATATACTCTCCAATGCCAGATCAGTCCGCAATGTTAACATATCGAATCCCCCTTAAAACCAAATTTCCATAATAACAGTATGCTCAAATTTTATATGATTTACACAAAAGAAAAACGCAAGGAAAATCCCTTGCGTTTTTCTTATTATGGATTTGAAACGTCTGCAACAAAGTTGTAGACGATTGACGCTACGATGATCCCATTATTTGGTGGATGCCATCTTTTCGCAAATATTTTCGATACCCTGTGCTACATGTTCTGCAATCTTATTGATGCGAGCTTCGTCTGTTAATTTTTGTAAGTCACTCTGATTCGACATAAACAGGCATTCCAGCAGAATAGCAGGCATCTTGGTCTTACGAATTACAACAATCTGAGAATTCTTCATAAGACCGCGGTTCTGACCTTCCGTACCCTTAATCAATTCATTCTGCATAATCTGAGCAATGGTTTTTCCTGAGATACTCTGACCCGACTTGGGACTGTCGTATGCATACATTGTCAACGTACCTTTTGCAGAAGAATCACTGAATGAATTATTATGGATGGATACAAACACATCTGCATTTGCAGAGTTTGCAATTTCTGCACGGGTGGTAAGACCCACATAAGTATCGGTAGTTCTGGTGGGAATAATGTTGTAGCCTTTGTCTCTTAAGATTTTCAATACCTTATTGGCAATCTTTAAGTTTACATCTTTTTCTTTTACTGCACTACCGTTTAAGTATCCCACACTACCGGGTTCGGTTCCGCCGTGACCGGGATCCAATACAATTTTAATATCGTATTTACCGCCGGTATTACCGGGTTTCGGTGTTGCAACAGGTTCTGTGGGTTCCGTCACCGTAATGCGGAAGTTTTTACCGTCTGCTTCAAATTCGTATTCTGCATTTTCTTCCGCGGTAATAGTCACTCTTGTTTTTTCAGGATGTTCATAGAACTTAATTTTTTCTATGTATTTTCCTTCAAATTCAAATGTTTCTGCGCTACATTCGGTATTATAGAAATCAAATACAATTCGATACGGATTGTAAAGAACAAAATATTCCGGTGCCAAAACGGTATTGGAAGTAATGTTAATCTCATCCGAATCTTTATTTTCTTTCGCAGAAATATTTTTGATTTCAGACGGTGAATCCTTCATCGACAAGGTGAAGAAACCATCCTCATATCCATAGGTTACATCGTTTTCCATATTTAAGTCAATAACAATTCGAACACTATTGGGTTCCTTGGTAAACTGTGAAAAACGAACTTTGGAAATATATTCGGATCCAACATTGATTTCTCTGGTTCCCGTGTCTAATTTCGCATCGGGAATATCTATCACAAAGCGCAAGGGATCCTCCAGTTCCATCGTGCGCGGATCTTCAATTCGTCCACCGGTTGCCTGAACCTTTAAGTATAATTTATTGGTGGTACGCTCCGTGAAAATTTTGGTGATGGAAAGGTCATCCGATTCATCCACTGTACCATAGAACGGTCCATCGTTCTCTGTTCCGGGCGATGTAGATGGTTTCGGTGTAGTTCCCGGTTTTACTGTGGGTTTGGGTGTTGCTGTCGGTTTTGGTGTTGCAGTGGGTTTTGGTGTTGCAGTGGGTTTTGGTGTGGGAGTGGGAGTCGGTTCCGGCTCTGTAATAAATACACTCCTGGTATCGTTGTCCCAATCCACCTGATAGCCAAAGTTTTCGGAAATAAAGCGGATTGGCACATAAGTTCTGTCATAACGGATAATGGCAGGTGTGTCCATGGTCACTCGCCTGCTGCCTACCTGAGCGGTATTCTGGTCAATAGTCAGCACCATTCTGTGATCCACAGATAAGATGGTAACCATTCGATTGGACGGATTCCAAAGCACATCATACCCCATATTCTCCGCAACCATACGAACAGGAACCATCGTACGTCCGTTTTCAATAAAAGGTGCAGCATCGGATGTGAGTTGCTTGTTTCGAAAATAAATTTTAATGTCGTCTGATTCCTGTGCCATAGCCGGCATAGAAGCTCCCAGCACAAGAAGCAACAAACTGATGAAAATACAACGAAAGAAATTTCGCATAATTCCTCCTTTCCTATATCCAAGGGAGTGTTTTCTCCCATAACCTATGCAATTATCCCAAAGAGATTTGTTCAAATGGATTTTCCGTGGGCTCATCATAGGGAATACCGAAATGAGCATACCCCAAACGTGTAACCATTCTTCCGCGAGGGGTTCTTTGTATAAATCCCAGCTGCATTAAGTATGGTTCATACACGTCTTCAATGGTATTAGAATCTTCTCCTGTGGTTGCAGCCAATGTTTCCAGTCCCACAGGACCGCCGCCAAAGGCTTCAATCATCGTCATAATCATATGTTTATCGGTTCTGTCCAACCCAATCTGGTCAATTTCCAACATAGACAGTGCCATATCAGCAGTTGTTTCATCAATATTTCCGTTTGCTTTAATTTCCGCATAATCACGGACACGGCGTAAAAGACGGTTGGCAATACGGGGAGTTCCGCGAGATCGGCTTGCAATTTCTCTGGCTCCCGATTCTTCAATGGAAACTCCCATGATCTGCGCAGAACGAAGTACAATTTCAGCCAATTCATCAGGAGTATACAATTCCAACCGCTGAAGCACTCCAAAACGGTCACGAAGAGGTGATGTAAGGCTTCCTGCCTTGGTGGTGGCGCCAATCAAGGTAAACTTAGGCAAGTCCAGACGGATACTTCTTGCCGCAGGTCCCTTTCCGATGATAATATCTAAAGCAAAGTCTTCCATAGCGGGATAAAGCACTTCTTCCACACTTTTGGATAGACGGTGAATTTCATCAATGAATAACACATCATGTTCCGCTAAGTTAGTTAAAATTGCCGCTAAATCGCCGGGCTTTTCAATAGCAGGACCCGAAGTGACCCGAAGGTTTACATTCATTTCATTAGCAATGATATTTGCCAATGTGGTTTTTCCCAGTCCGGGTGGTCCGTAAAACAGACAGTGGTCCAGGGATTCATTTCGTTTTTTGGCAGCTTCGATAAAGATTTTCATATTTTCCTTTACTTTTTTCTGCCCGATATAATCCGAAAGTGTTTTGGGACGAAGACTCAATTCCGAGTCATTGCCCATCACTTCGGGAGAAACAATTCTTTCTTCCATAGGGTCATTGATTCCTTTCCATAGGATTTCCTGATTTTCTGAATTCTCCAGATAAAACTCAAGTTGCAGAAAAATTGCTCAGATTGTGCTTTTCAGCGAACGCCGCGTACTTTTCAAGATCGGTACGCTTTGATAGTTTCTGCCGAATTCCTTACACAACAAGTTGCAGAAAAATTGCTTAGATTGTGCTTTTCAGCGAATGCCGCGTACCTGGTGTACGCAAATGAGCGTAAAAGTGCAAGATGAGTGATTTTTCAAGACTACATCAATTCTTTGAGTGCAAGTTTAATAATTTCTTCTAACTGATTTGATTTCGAAGAAACAAACTTCACTGCCTGACGGGATTCGTATGCCGAATAACCAAGCACCATCAGAGCATTTACCGCTTCCTGTAAAACATCATTGGAAACGGACACTGTCTGAGGTGTATCCCCTGCAATTTCACGAAGGTCAACCCCTTTTAACTTGTCCTTTAATTCCACAATGATTTTTTCTGCCAACTTTTTACCAACGCCCTGGGCTCTGGTGATACTTTGTGCGTCCTGGGTGGCAACACTCATAGCAAATTCAGTGGGAGTGAGTGCAGATAATACTGCCAGTGCAGCCTTGGGACCTACCCCTGATACCGAAAGAAGCATTTTAAAGGTGGAAAGTTCCTCCTCGGTTGCAAATCCGTATAAATCCATGGCGTCTTCTTTTACGTTCAGGTAAGTATAAACCGTCATTTCCTGATGATTGGTTACTCTTGCCAGAGTAGTGTTGGAAGTGTAGATTTTATATCCAATTCCGCCGGTATGTATCACTAAAAAATTTTCTTTGGCTTCGCCAAGTCCTGTAATGCTATAGTACATAATAAGGATGTCGTCCTTTCCAAAAAATCGTAAAAATAGTTACTTCAACTTGTCCAGATAACTGTGATAACCGCTATGATTAGTGTGACAAATTGCAATAGCAAGTGCATCGGCTGTATCGTCCGGTTTGGGAACTTTCTCCAGATTCAATATTGTTTTCACCATTTTCTGCACCTGAATTTTTTCCGCCTTCCCGTATCCAACCACCGCCTGCTTCACCTGCAAGGGCGTGTATTCAAACACAGGCACCCCCTGAAGCTGACAAGCGAGCAGAATCACACCTCTCGCCTGGGCAACCGCAATCGCGGTGGTAGTGTTGGTATTAAAGAAGAGTTGTTCAATTGCCACCACATCCGGTTTGGTTTCTGAAAGCCATAAATTCATCTCCCGAAAAATGGTTTCCAATCTTTTAGACATCTCTTCCTTCGAAAAAGTTTCAATTTTTCCATATTTTATCACTGAATATTTATTCCCGACGTATTCAATTGCCCCGATTCCCACCAAGGCATAGCCGGGATCAATTCCTAAAATTCTCATAAATTTGCAAAATATTACCGTTTTTATGCATAAATTTGCATACGGTTTTTCTCCTTTTCTTTCATCACTTGCGAAAAATCAAGATTTATTTCATATTTTTCAAAATATTTTTCAAAAAACTCTTGCATTTTTATAAACAATGTAGTATAATTTTGGAGATGGGTTAGAAAAAATTTGTTTTTCAACAGTTTTTTCAAAAAACTCAAAATCCGTTTATTATATTATAGCATATATAAAGGAGAAATGCAAGATGAAAGAAAAAGTTATTTTAGCTTATTCGGGAGGACTTGATACTTCTATCATCATTCCGTGGTTAAAAGAAAACTATGATTATGAAGTTATCGCTGTTTGCGGTGACGTTGGTCAGGGCAAAGAAACCGACGGTCTGGAAGAAAAAGCCATTAAAACCGGCGCTTCCAAATGTTACATTGAAGATTTAAGAGAAGAATATGTAAAAGACTTCATCTACCCCACCGTAAGAGCCGGTGCGGTTTACGAAGGAAAATACTTACTGGGTACTTCCCACGCAAGACCTTGTATTGCAAAAAGACTGGTTGAAATTGCAAGAGCAGAAGGCGCAACTGCGATCTGTCACGGTGCAACCGGAAAAGGTAATGACCAGGTTCGTTTTGAATTAACCATCAAAGCACTGGCTCCCGACTTAAAAATCATCGCTCCCTGGAGAATCTGGGATATCAAATCCAGAGATCAGGAAATTGAATATGCAGAAGCAAGAAACATTCCCATTCCCGTTACCAAAGAAGATAACTACTCTATGGACAGAAACATCTGGCATTTGTCTCACGAAGGTCAGGACTTAGAAGATCCCTGGAACGAACCTCAGTATGACAAACTGTTACACCTGATGGTAACTCCCGAAGCTGCTCCTGATAAAGCAGAATATGTAGAAATCGACTTCGTAAAAGGTGACGCTGTTGCCGTAAACGGCGAAAAACTGTCTCCCTTAGGCGTTGTGACTAAATTAAACGAAATCGCTGCAAGAAACGGCGTTGGTATTGACGATATCGTAGAAAACCGTCTGGTTGGTATGAAATCCAGAGGTGTTTACGAAACTCCCGGCGGAAAAGTGTTATACTTTGCACACAGAGATTTAGAATATCTGTGCTTAGACAAATACACCATGCATTATAAAGAGCAGTTGGCTGTAAGATTTGCAGAACTGGTTTATGACGGTCTGTGGTTCTCCCCCTTAAGAGAAGCATTGTCCGCTTTCGTTGATAAAACTCAGGAAAATGTGACCGGTACTGTTAGATTAAAACTGTATAAAGGTAACATTATGTCTGCAGGTTCTAAATCTGACCATTCCTTATACATTGAAGAATATGCAACCTTCGACGAAGACGAAGTTTACAATCAGAAAGATGCAGAAGGCTTTATCAACCTGTTTGGTTTACAAACCAAAATGAAAGCATTGGTTGACTTAAAGAACAAGAAATAAGAAACCCGAAAAAAGGAGGCAGTGCCTCCTTTTTTGGAGAATTAGGAGAGAAAATCATGAAGCTTTGGGGCGGAAGATTTAATAAAGAAACAGACAAAGCGGTGGACGATTTCAACAGTTCCATTTCCTTTGACTGCAAAATGTATAAAGAAGATATCGAAGGCAGTATTGCCCACGTTACCATGCTGGGAAAACAAGGTATTATCCCGATAGAGAATGCCGAAAAAATCAAGGTAGAACTGGGAAAAATCTTAAAAGATATCGAGGACGACAAAATCGAATTTTCTTTGGAAGCGGAAGATATTCACATGAATATCGAATCCATTCTGATTGAAAGATTGGAAGGCATCGGCAAACAACTTCACACCGGCAGAAGCCGTAATGACCAGGTTGCGCTGGATGTGAAAATGTATACCAGAAATGCCATCAACGATATCAAAGGTGAAGTGAAAAATCTGCTTTCCACCATTGCCAATCTGGCAGAAGCTGAAAAATTAACCGTTATGCCCGGTTATACTCATTTACAAAAGGCTCAACCTATCACCTTAGGTCATCACTTGATGGCGTATTTTCAGATGTTTAGACGTGATTATGAACGTTTGTGCGACTGTTTGGGAAGAATGTCCCTCTGTCCCTTAGGAAGCGGTGCATTGGCAACCACAACCTATCCTTTGGATCGTCACTTAACTGCAAAACTGCTTGGTTTTGCAGGTCCCACCGAAAACAGCTTAGACGGTGTTTCCGACCGTGACCATGTGGCAGAATTCATTTTCGACCTTTCTATGATTATGATGCATCTTTCCCGCTTTTCGGAAGAAATCATTCTCTGGTGCAGTGACGAATTTTCCTTCATTCGCTTGGATGATGCTTATTCCACCGGCTCCAGCATTATGCCTCAGAAGAAAAATCCCGATATTGCAGAATTAACCCGTGGAAAAACCGGTCGTGTGTACGGTTCTTTAATCACCATTTTAACCATTTTAAAAGGAATTCCTTTAGCATATAACAAAGATATGCAGGAAGATAAGGAAACGTTATTTGATGCTTACGAAACCGTGAAAATGTGCTTACCCATTTTCTCTAAAATGATTGAAACCATGACTGTTAACACCGAAAAAATGAGAAACGGTGCCAAAGGTGGTTTCACCAATGCAACCGATGCAGCAGATTATTTGGTAAAGAAAGGGATGCCATTCAGAGATGCTCACAGAGTGATTGGCGAAATGGTATCCTACTCTATCGGTGAAAAGATTTCGTTAGAAGAAATCCCCCTTTCCAAATTAAAAGAATTCTCCGAACTGATTGAAGAAGATTACTATCAGGCAATTTCTTTGGAAACCTGTGTGAATGAGAGAAATGTATATGGTGGTCCCTCCCCCGAAGCATTGGGCGTGGCTATCAGCAATGCAAAAGATTTCTTAAAGAATCTTTAAGCATATATACTCGCAGAAATAAAAACATCAATACCAAAATCAGAGAATCACAAAAATGAATAGCAAAGGCATTTTGCGTTTTTGCAACATTTTTGTATTCTCTGCGGTAAGCCTCTGTAGTTAAGTGGATATAACGAGTCCCTCCTAAGGACTAATCGTGCGTTCGATTCGCGCCAGGGGTGCCATATTTTTGTTTAAAGGAGACGTTTATGAGCGTATTACAAGAACTGTGCACCGTGTTACAACGAGGAAGAGTGCCCAAAGTAACCGAACTGGTAAACCAAGCAATTTCCGAAGGCATTGCCGCTGAAAGGATTTTGGAAGAAGGCTTGCTTTCCGGTATGGCTGTAATCGGTGAAAAATTTAAAAAAAATGAAGTGTTCATCCCTGAAGTAATGATGGCGGCACGGGCTATGAATGCGGGCGTGGACTTGCTACGTCCCCTTTTAGTATCCGAAGGTGTATCTAAAAAAGGAACTGCTGTGATCGGTACCGTAAAAGGTGATTTGCACGACATCGGGAAAAACATCTGCAAAATGATGCTGGAAGCAAAAGGCTTGGAAGTATTTGATTTGGGAACCGATGTCACCGCAGATACCTTTGTTGCAAAAGCCATTGAGCATAATGCCAAGGTAATTTGTTGCTCTGCCCTCTTAACCACCACCATGAACGAAATGAAACAGGTGATTTTAAAAGCAACTGAGGCAGGCATCCGTGACAATGTCACCATTATGATTGGCGGCGCTCCCGTTACTCAGGAATTCTGTGAACAGATTATGGCAGATTATTATACCCCCGATGCGGCAACCTGTTCCGAAGTGGCACTTTCTGCTTGTAAATAATTTTTTCAAAATAAGTTATAATCTCTTACATCCCTTCTGTCATTTTGATTAACAGAAGGGATTTTTTGTATCCCGATCAAAAAAGCTTATTCCTTTTCAGAAAACTGTTGCATTTTCGACGAAAATATGATAATCTAAAGATGCGAATTCTCAAGATGAAGAATAAAAATATTTTTGTTTTAAGGAGAACATAAAAATGAAACATAACATGAAAAGAGTAATCTTAGGAACCCTGATATCCGCAATCATTTCTTCAACAAGTGTATCTGCCAGCGTTGGCACAATTCAAAAAGATTTGTGGTATAACAACATTAAAATTACTCTTGACAATCAAGAAATCACTCCAACTGATGCCAATGGAACTTACGTGGAACCTTTTATTATCGACGGAACCACGTACCTACCTGTCAGAGCTATTTCCAATGCATTAGGGATTCATGTCGACTGGGACGCAAATACCTATACTGTAAAATTATCTTCAGAACAATCCTCAAACGATATATCAACAAGTGTTTCAAAAAATGTGCTCCCCGCAGGTTCCATTCAAAAAAATTTGTGGTATAACAATATCAAAATCACGCTGAACAATCAAGAAATTACTCCAACTGATGCCAATGGAACTTACGTGGAACCTTTTATTATCGACGGAACTACTTACCTACCTGTCAGAGCTGTTTCCGATGCATTGGGATTATCCGTTAACTGGGATGCAAATACCAATACTGTGAAACTTTCAACCAAACAATCTGCAAATATCAAAACGGAAGAGTTACTTTCTGCACTTCAGGGAAATTGGTTATGTGAATATGATGTCGATCCTTCTCAAAACCAGTATTATTATTTAATTTTGAAATTTAACGGTTCCACCATCTCTTCCGGATATTATGCATCAGAAGCTTTTCCGGATGAAACCATCACCGGCGTTACAATGATTGCAGACAATACATTCGAAGTTACCACTTATACACCGGCAGGAGAATGGTTCGGGGAATATTATCCGGAAGAATACAACACAGTTACTTTAAGCAGCACAGACGGATTCCAAAAAGAACTGATTGTGACACAGAAAAGCGGATATGTTTTCCGTTATCTGTTTGCCGGAACTACCCCACAAGAAACCGATGCATTTTTTAATCAAATCATTGGAAAATAACAAGAAACCACTACAATAGAATACTACACTGTAGCCATAAATGCTGTAACGGGATGATGTGGGTGGCGTCCCCTACCATCTTTCCTCTGACGAGAACGATAGCCTTTTTATTTCGTATTTGAATAAAAGAGCGTCTTTTTGAATAAAAAAATGCTTGTTCCATTAACAATTCTGAAAAAGGAGAAACACATTATGAAAAAAGCTTGGCGAATTACAGGAATTATTCTGATTATTGTGGCAATGATTGCATCGATTGGTTATTTGCTGGTTTTTAACGGTACCGAACACGAAAATACAGCAAAGATGATATCTCGTTCCGTAATTATTCTTTTGAGCATTTTCTGCGTTGTGACAGCATTGTTAAGCACTAACAAACAAAGTTCCAAAAAATAAATGATATATTCTTAGAAATACATATGAGAAAAGACCGTTTGAAAACGGTCTTTTTTTGTTGAAATTTTGGGGATTTCTCCCCCGTTTTATCAAGTTTTATGAAAATGATAAAGATTCTGGTCAAATTTTAAAAAAAGGGTTGACAAATAAAAATTGAGTGCTATAATAAACACAAAAGCGAACATTTGTTCGTGTTTTGAAAAAAAGAAACAAAAAACACAAAGAAAACAAAACAACGAAGTAAGAAAGAAGGCGAACAAAACTTGGCGATTGTGTTAAAAGAATATCGTGGTGAATTGGTTCTGCAATGTGAGACTCCCACCTGCTTAAACCGTGGCGAGTATTTATTCGGAGAAGAAAAGGAACCGCTGTCACGAAAGATTATTTTATGTAAAAACTGTGTGAAAGCAATTCAAAAAGGAGGGGCAAAATTATCAAAAACATCCGCGAAGACATTACCCAATTCTTAGCTCTTTGGGAAGAGAGAAACAGACGGCTGACCAAATGTCGCCTACGGTATTATAATAATGAGATGCCCTACCTGACCGATGTGAGACTCCATAAAAAGCAAATAGAATTTCACAAAGACCAATCCCGTATCCGTTGGGTTTTCGGTGGAAACCGTACAGGAAAAACAGTAGCAGGGGCAGTGGAAACCGTTTGGTTTGCCCGAGGCAACCATCCTTATCGCACCATTTCCAAGCCAATGAAAGGATGGGTGGTTTCTTTGACCAACGAGGTGCAAAG
Organism: Oscillospiraceae bacterium; assembly: GCA_015068645.1. Classification (NCBI taxonomy): domain Bacteria; kingdom Bacillati; phylum Bacillota; class Clostridia; order Eubacteriales; family Oscillospiraceae; species Oscillospiraceae bacterium. Next base: position 25,774 of record SVKD01000004.1, on the reverse strand, counting down.
AGATGTGGCACAAAAAGAAATTCTAAGGTGGCTGGAACCATCCTGGATTAAAAAAATTGTGGCACGCCGTGGTGAAGCAGATGACCCGAAAAATGCTATTTTGGATTTTATTGTGGTGAAATCTCAGTCGGGTGGAGACAGCGTGATTGGATTCAAGGTCTGTGAACAGGGACGTGCCAAATTTCAAGGGACAAGCCTTGATTTTGTGTGGTTCGACGAAGAACCTCCCAAAGAAATTTTTGACGAGTGCCGGATGAGAGTGGTAGATACCATGGGTGTAATGTGGGGCACCATGACTCCCCTCTCCGGCTTAAGCTGGGTGTATGAGCAAATTTATTTAAATGAGCGAAACGACAACGGCATTAAAACATTTTTTATGCAATGGGAAGATAATCCTTATCTTCATCCGTCAGAAATTGAATATATGAAAGAATCATTGACCGAAGAAGAACGCGAAGCACGTCAGTACGGAAGGTTTGTGGCAAAATCAGGGTTGGTTTACAAGGAATTTCGGGAAAATATTCATGTAATTGACCCGTTTGATGTGCCAAAAGAATGGTACGATAACATTAGTATCGACCCCGGATTTTATGCGCCAACTTCCTGCCATTTTTATGCCCGTGATCCCGACGGAACCATTTACGTCATCCGCGAGCATTACGAAAGTGGAAAAAGTGTGGAAGAACACGCCCGTGAAATTCATCAGATTGCAAAAGAACTTGGTTGGAACACCGACCCAAACGGCAATCTTCATGCCTTAATTGACAGTGCTGCCGACCAGAAAACCCTGGCATCAGATAAAAGCGTGTCTGACTTGTTTTACCGTCATAAAATTTTGGTAAACAGCAAGGTGGAAAAATCCAAATGGGTTGGCATTGAGCAGGTACGGGAAGCTTTAAAAATTCGTTCCCATCCTGATAAAGAGCTTTATCCCGACGGAAAAGCAGGACTTTACATCTTTGCAAATTGTCCCAATTTGATTCGGGAAATCAAAGGGTACCGTTTTCAGCCGGGTAGTGATCAACCGTATAAGAAAGATGACCATGCTTTAGATGAACTTCGCTACTATGTGATGTCAATCCGTGAAAAAACGCCAATAAAAAAAGTGTGGTCACCCGGACGGAAAGGAGGCGTTCGCCGTGCCTTTTAGAGAACCAAGTGTGGAGGCGTACCGTGAAGGCGATATCATCCGTCTGACGGTAGCGGAAGAAAACTACAAACTCCCCCTCCCTACTGCCCGAATTTTATGTGATTTACTCTCCATCACCGTGTATGATGAAAGCATTATCGCACTGATGGCAAAAAGAAGACGGCTCACTTTGGAAAAAGAGGAGCTTACCGAAAAACTTCAGAAAGTGCATCAGTATTATCGCCGAAAGGAGAGAAAATCCAAATGCAAAAGCTCTCCGTAAGTTCTTTGGCAGATGCCTTATTGGAATGGCTGAGGGACGAAGATCACATTGTGTTAGACGAGTTCTTCGTGCAATACGGCCTTAGCACAAAACAAGCGGACGCCCTTGCCAAAAAACATAAGAAACTAAGAGATACCCTGGAATTTGCCAGAGACACCGTGTATGCAAGGCTCATTGCCGGTGCCCTGACGAAACGGTTCAACCATTCATTTGTAACCTATCTTTTGAAAACGAAAACTGAACCGAAAGAAGAAAGTCAGGAGATGAATTTATCGGATAAAGTACTTCGGGAACGTTTAATTACATTGGCCGAATCCGTGCTTTCCGAATTAAAAGAATCCGATAACCATATGAAAGAAAGGATTGAAAGTAATGAATGAAATATTTACATACCGTGAGGCAAAACCGTATCTGCAACGTACAAAAAGAATGTTAAAAAGTGTGCGAACATTGGAAAATTATATTAGCAGTGCAAAAAAAGATATTTTGGAATTTTCCAAAATTGCCCGTAAAACCGACAAAAAAACTGCCATTATTTCCTTTTTAAAAAAATCCAAAGGAAATTTTGAGCAGGAGTACGATACTTATATCGAAAAAACAGAAGCTTCCATCGCTCGTGCGGAACATCTGTTTCATAAAATCACCTATGCAATGCAAAACATCCCTAACGATACCATCAGAGAAATTCTTCAGTATTACTATGTAGAAGAACATACCATCGAAGACACGGCAGATCATTTTGCATTCAGCATCAGTTCCATTTCCCGTTATAAAAAAACAGGGCTAATTAAAATGACGGAAAGTTTGTTCGGCATAATTATTGATGACAAAGTACCGTCACTTTTGCAAGCAAGTATTTCATAAAATCTTTGAAAAGCGGTCTCCTACCAAAAAATTACAGAAGACCGCTTTTCTGTATTTTTATTTTTTCAGAATTTTTTAAAAATTTTATAAAAAAAGCTTGACATTTGATTATTTTTCTGTTAATATATTTTAGGTGTTCGAGATACAACCGAATAAACTTATGGAGAGATGGCTGAGCTGGTCTAAGGCGCACGCCTGGAAAGTGTGTGTTGGTTAACCCCAACCGAGGGTTCGAATCCCTCTCTCTCCGCCAATAAAAAGCATCGACAAATGTCGATGCTTTTTTATTGTGCAATCCCCTATATCACATAAAGATTCGAATCCAACAATAAAAAAATGGAAACTTCTTGAAAAGTTCACAATACTATGATAGAATAAAAATATTATAATGGATAATTATAGATAAATTTCTAAACAATAAAAACGGAGTCAATTATGTTCGGTTATGTGAATGCCCACAAAGACCTCTTACGGGTCTGCGATTATAATGTGTTTCGGGGCTATTATTGCGGTTTATGCAAAATGCTTGGAAAACAGTTCAATCAGTTAACCAGATTCGGGTTAAGCTATGATATGACCTTCCTTGCCATTTTGATTTCCTCGCTGAATAAAGCCGAAATCACATTAAAACATCAGCCTTGTATTGCTCACCCGATTTCAAAACGTCCCGTGATCCGTAAAGATGAAGGTATCCAATACAGTGCGGATATGTCGGTGCTACTCACCTATTATAAATTAAAAGACGATTGGAATGACGAAAAATCTCCAAAAAGTTTTGCTCGTCTTTGGTATTATTTCCCCATGAAACGGGTACAAAAAAAACATCCCACCCAAGCAAAGGCAATTCGTGAAAATTTAGAAAACCTCAGCAAATTAGAACAGGAAAATTGCAAAAATCCGGACGAGGTGGCAGACTGTTTCGGGAAATTAACCAAAGCATTGTTTGACCGTGACGGTAATAACCTACCTTTAGCAACAGTGGGTTATCACATCGGGCGGTTTATCTATTTTACAGATGCCTATATGGACTTAGAGCATGACCAAAAAAAGAAAAACTACAATCCGTTTTTAGCAAAAAGTGAAAACAAGATAAAAAAAGAAGACTTAAAAAAGGAACTTGTCCCTGCCCTTACTTACACCTTAAGTGAAATTGCCAACGCCTATGAGCTGTTGACAATCCATAAAAACAAAGAACTCTTGGATAATATTATTTACTTAGGACTACGAAAAACAGTGGAATCATTTTAATTTTTTTGATATACCAATTTAAAAAGGAGACCCCTTATGAATCCCTATGAAATTTTAGGAGTAAATCCCTCCGACAGTGATGAAACCATCAAAAAAGCCTATCGGGAACTGGTGAAAAAATATCATCCCGATAAATATAAAGATAATCCTTTAGAAGACCTTGCCAAAGAAAAACTGCAGGCAATCAACGAAGCGTATGACAGAATCACAAAAGAACGTGCGGGAAGAAGTTCCGGTTCCAACTATTCCGGCAGCAGAAGTTATTCCGGTTCTTACAACCATTCCGGTTCCTCCAGCTTTATGAACGTGCGGACAATGATTCGGATGCGACGTTTCCGAGAAGCGGAAGAAGAACTGAATCGCCTAAATGACGGTTCTGCAGAGTGGCATTTTTTAACCGGTGTGGTTTATTTAAACAAGGGCTGGCATTTTGAAGGTATCCAACATCTGCAGACAGCAGTGGATATGGAACCCTCCAATATGGAATACCGCAATATGTTAAACAGTGTATCCCGTCGCCAGCAGACATACCAGCAAACCGGCAACACCTATGGTTACGGCGGTGGTATGAGCACTTGCGATTGTTGCAGTAACCTTCTTTGTGCAGACTGTTGCTGCGAAATGATGGGCGGCGATTTGATCTCCTGCTGTTAGGAAGGTGCCTTATGAGAAAATCAACAACCTTAACCAAAAAAATAACCTTTTGCGCAATGCTCTCTGCACTGGGAGCATTGTCTCTTTTAATCACCAACATTTTACCAACGGTAACCGCATTTTTCTATCTGTTTTCTACCTTTTTCACCTATGTTGCCACAGAAGAATACGGCGTTCGTTACGGAATTGCTACCTGCGCCGTAATTACGCTGTTAGGTTTTGTGTTAGTGGCAAGTAAGGTGGATATGGTTGCCTATGCCATTATCATTACCCACTACCCTATCGTGAAGCATATTGTGGACCACAAAGTATTCTCCAAAGCCATCCGTTGGGTCATCAAATTGGTATGGGTGAGTTTACTTTCGGTAGCGGCATACTTTGTGATGAGATTATTTGCCCCCTTTGAAGATGCACTTTGGCTATTGTATGTGTTGTTAATGGCAGTGATTGTGCTGTATGATATTGTATTGGAGCGGGCAATTCAGTTTTATGCCATTCGTTTACGAAGATTCAAATTTTAGCGGAAAGGAAACCCCTTTATGAAAATCGGACTTGTTTTGGAAGGCGGCGGCATGCGTGGAATTTACACCATCGGGGTGTTGGACTGCCTGATGGATGAAAATTTCCGTGCAGATTACGTGATCGGTGTTTCTGCAGGTGCCTGCAACGGCTCCTCTTATGTGTCGGGTCAAAAAGGCAGAGCTTATCGCACGAACACAGAATATATTACCGACAGCCGATATTTGGGAATGAAAAATTATCTCACCACAAAATCTCTGTTCGGTATGGATTTTCTCTTTGATGAAATTCCCAACAAACTGATTCCCTTTGATTATGACGCTTTTTTCCAATCTCCCTGCGAATTTGTAATGGGTGTGACCGACGTTATCACAGGACGTGCCAAATATTTTGATAAATCTCACGTAGAACCGAAAAACATGGTACTTCGGGCATCCTCTTCCCTGCCGGTGTTTGCTCCCATTGTGGAGTATCAAGGCGGGAAATATTTAGACGGCGGTGTAGCAGATTCCATCCCCGTAAAAAAAGCGTTGGAAGACGGTTGTGACAAAGTGATCGTGGTTTTAACAAGAGAACGAGGCTTTGTCAAAAAACCTGAAAAATTCAGAAGCGTTTATAAACGGATGTATAAAAAATATCCGAAAATGATTGATGCATTGGACCATCGTCACCAACAGTATAACGAAAGCTTAGCCTTCATAGACCAATTAGAAAAAGACGGAAAAGCTGTGGTGATTGCCCCCGATGCTCCCTTAGCTGTGGGACGGTTTGAAAAAAATCCCGACCAATTAAAGGCTGTTTGGAAAATCGGCTATGACGATATGAAAAAGAAAATGCGAAAAGTGTTAAAACTGTCAGAAAAATCTAATGCGGAGGAAGCATAATGAACCAATTCTCCCGTACAGAACTTCTTCTTGGAAAAGAAGGGGTAGAAAAACTAAAAAAAGCACACGTGTCAGTATTTGGCTTGGGCGGAGTGGGTTCCTACACGGTGGAAGCATTATGCCGAAGCGGTGTTGGCACCTTTACTTTGGTGGATAACGATACCGTTTCTCTCACCAATTTAAACCGTCAGCTGATTGCCACCCAGGATACCGTGGGACAGTATAAAACCGAAGTATCAAAAGAACGGATTTTATCCATTAACCCCGATGCCAAAGTGCATTTAAAAACTGAATTTTATCTGCCTGAAACCGACTTTGATTTTTCGGGCATCGACTATATCGTAGATGCCATCGACACGGTGACAGCAAAGCTTCATTTAATTGAAACGGCACACAAATTAAATATCCCCATCATTTCTTCTATGGGAACGGGCAACAAATTAGATCCCACAAAGTTGGAAGTGACCGATATTTCCAAAACCTCGGTTTGTCCTTTGGCAAGAGTGATGCGCCAAGAGCTTCGGAAACGAAAAATCGACCATTTAAAAGTGGTGTATTCCAAAGAAGAACCGCTCACTCCTTTATATGATGCTTCCGCTGAAGACAAGGGAACCACCGGACGAAAAGCACCCGGAAGTGTTGCCTTTGTACCATCGGTTGCAGGACTAATTATCGCCGGCGAAGTGATAAAAGATATTGTGAAGAACAAATAAATAAGAACCCGACCCGATGACGCAATCAAAGATTGCGGTCGGGTGCCCCGGAACCTTGTTGTATTCACAATAAAAAAATGCTGATCAAATTGGTCAGCATTTTTTATTTTTTAGTATTGCTCTGTTTATTGTTTTTGGAAAATCAACATAGTGGAAGAATAATCTTTTTTATCTTCAAAATAAAGGCCCACATTCATCAGGTAAGAACCGCTGTAGGTTTTACCGCCGGTTGTTTCCGTATATTTTGCGGTTTCATCCAAACCGCAAAGTTTCACATTGGTTTTCCCTGTGGTGCTTCTCGCACGGATGGTATAATAAGTGAGGACAACTCTGTCTTCGTGCACATATTCCCAGGAGGTATTGTTTCCTTCAAAGGGACTTGCCAGACGGTAGAGCTCCCCTCTCTGAACGATATCACGAATATCTTTATACAGTTTCACCTGTTCTTTTACGATTTCGATTTCCTCATCGGATAAGGTGTTTAAATCCAATTCGTAACCGAACTGACCTGCCATCGCAACGTGACCACGGAACGTAAGAGGTGTGGTTCTTCCTACCTGATGATTGGGAACAGCAGAAATGTGTGCTCCCATAGTGGAAGCAGGCATCACCATAGAAGTGCCGTGCTGGATAGAGAGACGTTCCACCCCGTCGGTGTTGTCGCTGGTCCAGTACTGGGGATAATAGTAAAGCATACCGGCATCAAAACGTCCGCCACCGCCGGAGCATCCTTCAAATAACACATCGGGGAATGCGGAGGTGATTCGTTCCATCACTTCATAAATGCCCAACACATAGCGGTGTGCAAATTCCTGCTGACGCTGGGGCGGTAAGGATTTGGAACCAAGCTCGGTGGCATTTCGGTTCATATCCCATTTTACATAGGAAATGGGTGCGGATTTCAGCACAGAACATACCGCATCCACAATATAATCACGGATTTCTTCTCTGGTTAAATCCAGCATCAACTGATTTCTTGCCGGGGTACATTTTCTTCCTTCAATGTGAATACACCAATCAGGATGGGCTCTGTATAAGTCACTGTCTTCTGAAATCATTTCGGGCTCAAACCAAAGACCAAACTTCATTCCCATTTCGTTGACTTTGGTTGCTAAGCTTTCGATACCGTCGGGCAATTTATTTGTGTCAACCACCCAATCCCCCAAGGAACAGTTATCGGAATTTCGTTTGCCGAACCAACCATCGTCAAGCACCATTAAGTCAATACCCACAGACTGTGCTTTGGATGCGATTTTTAAGATTTTTTCTTCGTTGAAATCAAAATAGGTTGCTTCCCAGTTATTGATTAACACAGGGCGCTGTTCGTCTCTGTATTTCCCGCGAACCAGACGGGTACGGTACAGTTTATGATAAGTTCTTGACATTTTGCCGAAGCCGCAATCGGAGTAGGTTAACACCACTTCGGGGGTCTGAAATTCGGCATTAGGAGTAAGCTGCCAGGAGAAGCCGAACGGATTGATACCCACATTCACTCTGGCGGTGTCAAATTCGTTTACTTCCACCTGCTCGATGTGGTTTCCGCTATACACGAAGCTAAAACCGTACACATCTCCCTGTGTTTCGGTGGCATAAGGACGAGCCAACGCCACAAAGGGACTGTGATGGTGGCTTGAGGTCACACGTTTACTGTCAATTTGCATACAACCGTTTAACAGCGGTCTTTTCTGGATACTTCTCTCTTTTGCCCAAGCACCTTCCAAATGCACAAACTCATAATTTTTATCAAACAGATGAATGGTGGAAGAAAGCACACTTTTTAAGGTAACAACCCCATTCCCGTCATTTTGCACACGAACGCTTTTGGCAATGGCATCCACTTGATTAAAAACAGTGTAAGAGAGTATCACTTTTACGCCGGTCAAACGGTCACAAAGAGTGATTTCCAGCGTCTCTGCTTCGCTGTCATTTTCCACGTAGGTGGCAGGCAGTCCTTCCAGCTTCTTTTTGCCTTTAAAAATCTCATAGCATTCGTATTCAAAACAGGTAACGGAGCTTCCGTCTTCATATTCTGCGTGGAATGCAGGAGAACGAAAGTCTGCACTGCCGTAGCAAGGATATTCCATAGGAAGCATATTGGTGCTCATAAAATGTTCAGGAACATCAATGGGCGAAAATGCCAACTCCCCTGCAATGGGGAAATTATCTAAAATAGATGTGTATTCATCAATCCGTTTTCCATAATATAAATGAAGCAAATGTTTACCGTCTAAAACGCCCAATACATAACTGGTGTTGGGAGTCTGCAAATGAAAAATTTGTTCTTTGGAAATATAGGAAATGCTCATAACCAAAAATCTCCTTGTTCACGCAAAAAAGTTGTTATAATCATTATATCATAATTATCAATTTCGTCAATATTTTTCTTGTTTTTTTAAATTTTTTTAAAATATGTAAAGGCAGTCGGATGACTGCCTTTTTTCTTAGGAGATTATCTTACGATAACAATTTCCTGGACCTGGTCTTTATACTCACGAATCAGCACCAGTCTGGGGCTCTTTGCATCGTATTTCTGAATGTCACCTGCATCGGCTAACTTCACCTGAGTGGAGGATTTGGTGGTATCCACAGATACAACTTTCACGCCGTCAAGTGAGAAGTTTTCCACGCTTCCGCCGTTTACGGTTACGTTAATGGAGGATGCAAACTTACGGTCTACTTTACCGTATACCAGACGCATATCGCCGTCGGTTTTTGTAAACTCAGTTGCTTTGTCATCCACTTCAAAGAGAACGGTGATTCTATCAATCACACCCTGTGCGTTGGTTCTGAACTGAATCACATCCCCTGCTTTTAACTGTTTGCCTTCACCGTTTACTAAAATACCTTTTTCAGAGGTTTCTAAGGCAATCATCTGACCGTTGTGTGCTGCATATAATTTGTCTACAATTTCGCCTTTGTCGTTTCTGGACTGAGAAATTTTATTGATAACTGCAATCGGGCTCTCGGAGCTGGTCAGACCGGTGGAGTTTTTCACGATGACTACTTTTGCAGAAAGGTCTTCCCCTGCATCGTAAATTTCCACATCGTATAAACCGCCGTCTTCAAACATGGATTTGTTTTTGATGGCATAATCGTCGGAATTGGTTGCAGTTGCAGGAATGTCAAACACCAAAGTGGAATCGGTAATCACATAAGAGCCTAATTTAGAAGAAGTTTTCTTATAAGCGGTGTTGTCACCTTTATAGTTCATCACAAATTTGTCTTTGTTGATGGTAACACCGCTGCCGGAAATATCTTCTGCCGTGTTTAATTTGGTGAGTTTACCATCTGCGTTTACTTCATAAGTGATTAACTGTTTGGTTACTTTGCCATCTGCTTTTAATTTTTCCAGAACGGTTTTTGCCGCTTCTCTGCTGCCGCCGTTTAAGGAAATTTTATCGTGAGAAGAGAGAATTACCACTTCCCCGCTCATATTATAAAGTTTCAGGTCAATATGCTCATTCATACCATCTGCTTCTGCAGCATCCAAGAGGTATGCGTACTTATCGGACAGGGCGGAATTGGTGTTTACTGCTGCAATTCGACCACGGATATCTAAGAAGAAGGTGCCTTCGTCATCTAATTTGATTTCACCGGTATAGTTATCTGCTTTCTGATAGAATTTGTCGCCAATTTTAAATTTGTCGCCTTCCATTTCCACAACCGTGCCTTCCGCCTTATCGGTGATAACAGTTGCTTTTAACACATCCTGTGCTTCATTTTCCAGATAGGAAATAACCATCCATTCTTTTAACTCTTCAAATTTGAAGGGGTTGCCGTTTTTGTCGGTTAAAGAGAATTTCACTCCGGTTTCTTCGGGGTCAAAGGATAAGGACGGATTGCCGTATTTGTCGGTTACGGTGTAAGATAAATTGCTGATACCGTCAACCACTAAGTTTTTATATTCATTTACAAATACCACATCGTAGGTGTCATCGGAATCCACGTCCAAGAGTTCCACGTTACCCGCTAAAGTACCGTTTTCTTTGATTTTTGCTTCGTCAAAAGATACGAAGGTGCCATTGTAAATCATTTTTGCAGAAGCGGAAATTTTTGCATATTTGGTTGCTTTGTCGGTGTCTTTGTTCTGCCAGTAGTTGATACGACCTGCTTCCACGGTTTCAATGTTAGCTCCGTCGATGGTCATGATTTTGTTTCTGCCTGCTTCGGGTCTTACTAAAATGACGGTTTTATCACCGTTATCGTCAGTTCTTACATAGTAATTCACACGGTGTCCCAGATAATTTGCCGCATTTTTATCGGTGGTTTCATACACCACGGAATCAATTTCAATCTGATTTTCTTCCAGACCGCTTGCAGCGGTTAATTTGGTGTAGTAGTTACCGGTTACCTGACCGGAAAAACGCTCAGTAGAAAGATATTCTTTTAATACAGTTTTATCGGTAATTTCAAAATTAGAATTGGAACCGAACCCGGTCTGCTCCATCATACCGATGGTTAATGCATTGTAGGTTAAAATTGCCGCAATGCCACGTTTGGTCACCTCGGTACCGCTCCCTGCAGCATTTTTGGTGAAACCATACTGATTTGCCACCTGCAGATAGCCGCCGGGGTAGCCGCCTTTGGATTCCGCCGCCAGCTCATAACCCAACATACGGGTTAAAATGGTAACCGCTTCCTGATAGGAAATTCTGTCTTCCGGACGGAAGTTTCCGTCGGGGTCCCCTACAATCAGTTTCTGGTTCGCTGCCACATTGATATAACCGGTTGCCCAGTATTCAGACGGCACATCCAAAAATTTGGTGGCAGACTGGGAAGCTTTTGCAGATTCCTCAAGTCCCATCACGTGAACGGCAATTTTTGCAAACTCAGAACGTTTAATGCCGTCATCGGGGCGGAAGTTTCCGTCCGGATCACCCACCATAATACCAAGAGCTCCCAGCACTGCTCCTGCATCCTCGTATTTGGTACCCTGAAGGTCTGTGGATACGTTATACGCAAATGATGAAACACTCATACCGATGAGCATAATAACGCCCAAAAGCATTGCCAGAGTCTTTTTCATAAACTGTGACTGTTTTGTCATACTTTTTCTCCTCCGTTTTTTAAAATAAAATGAAAATTGCTTACATACCAAGAACAAAGGCAAATGAGCCGATTTTCTTAATATGTAAGCAAAATAAGGAGTATGCACTGAGTATGTAAGCAATCTTTCGTATGTTTTCGTTTGTTACAAACCCATCTTAGCACAGATTATTCATAAAATCAATGCAAAAAAATTACCATTTTGAAAGAAAAAGCAGTAACTTTTTTCCATATTTTTTTCTTTGTAAAAAAAGAATATTTTTTCTAAAAAAATCCAGTTTGCATTCTTGACTATTACTCTTTTTTATGATATAGTAAAATAGTTATAGAGTATAATGTGGGAAAGTTTCGGAAAAGACGCTTTGTCACTTCCCTTTTCTCCATCATCAAAAGCTTGAGGAAACTATGAAAAAGCAACGTTTTTTGATTAGCACTTTCAAAAAAGGCGATTTTTTTATATTCAGTATGATTATCGCTGTGGCGATCGCGGCAGCTATCGGATTTTATCGATCACCTCTTTCGGCAAACACGGTAACAATTTATGTAGATTCCCGTGAATATGCAACCTATTCTATTTCTGAGGGATACGAAAAAGAAATCATGGTAAAAACAGATTATGGCTATAATCAAATATACCTGAATTCGGGCATGGTAGCCATTACCGATAGCGATTGTCCCAATCACGATTGTGTGCAAATGGGAACAATCTCCCAAGCAGGCGATATGTTAATCTGTCTGCCCCATAAATTGATGATTATGCTGGAAGGAGGCGACAAAGTTGATGCAGTCTCCTACTAGCAAAAAAATATCCCGCATTACGATCAGAGCACTGTGTCTCGCCACACTGTTTGTACTGTCCTGGGTGGAATGGATAGTCCCTTTAGGTGTGCCGGGTGTCAAATTCGGATTTTCCAATTTAGTGATTTTGGTATTTTTATCCTTGTTCGGTTTTTTGGAAGCTTTTCTGATGACAGGCCTTAAAATTCTGCTCTCCGCTTTTTTGTTTCAGGGATTTTCCTCATTTCTATTCACAATGGCAGGAAGCATTGGAGCCTGTATGGCAATGGCTGTGGGAATGCATCTGTATCGCAAAGAAAAAATTTCTATGGCAGGTGTCAGTGCCCTAGGCGGATTTTCTCACATCACGCTTCAGTATCTGATGTCTATGCTTGTGTTAAAATCCACAGCTGTGTTCGGCTTATATCCCGTAGCAGCCATTATCACCTTGTTTACCTCTGTCGTGATCGGAATAATTGCAGAACTCTTAACAAAACGACTTTCCAAAATTTTATAAAATATGCCTAGGAGGATTGTTACCATGGCACGCGGAAAAGCAAAACAGTTTTCTGTCCTTACCCTACTCATCATTTTGGTGATTGGTGTTGTGCTGGGAGAACTGATGATTTATTTTTCGAAAGGTATTGCCGCACTGAGCTGGCTTTCTATCGGGCGAACAATTGGATTGACCTCGCCGATTGTATTGGACCTATCAGTTGTATCATTTACGCTGGGTTTTTCCCTGCACGTGAATGTTGCCGTTATTTTGGGAATTTTAATTTCTTCCCTGTTTTATCGGTTTGTATTTTAATTTGCTTTACATAAAGAATTCTAAAAGGATTGGAGAAATCGCAAAATGTCTATGTTTGCAAGAGATATCGGTATTGATTTAGGTACCGCAAATACTTTAATTTACGTAAAAGGAAGAGGGATTGTGTTAAGAGAACCCTCTGTTGTTGCTATTAACCGTTATACCAAAGACGTTTTGGCAGTTGGTAACGAAGCAAAAGAAATGGTGGGCAGAACACCTGACAGCATTATCGCAGTGCGCCCTTTAAGCGAAGGTGTTATCTCCGATTTTGCTATGACCTACAAAATGATTAAATTCTTTTTAAAGAAGGTTTTAAAAGGCAGTATTTTTGCAAAACCCCGTGTAGTTGCCTGCGTCCCCGCAGGTGTAACCGAGGTGGAAAAACGTGCCGTTGAGGATGCTGTGCTGCAATCCGGTGCCAAAGAGGTTTATATTGTGGAAGAATCCATGGCATCCGCTGTAGGCGCAGGTCTGCAGATCATTGATGCATTCGGAAATATGGTGTTAGATATCGGTGGTGGTACCAGTGAAGTTGCTGTGATTTCTTTAGGTGCCATCGTTACCGCCAAAAGTGTTCGAATTGCCGGGGATGCATTTGATTCTGCCATCGCAAACTACATTAAGAAGAATCACAACTTAAACGTGGGTGACAGAACTGCAGAAGCAGTGAAAATCCGTATCGGTTCTGTATATGAATGTTCCGGTTTGGAAGATTCTGTTGATGTTCGCGGTCGTGACTTAATTTCCGGTCTTCCCAGAAATATTGAAATCACTGCTTTAGAAGTGAGAGAAGCGCTGGAAGAACCCATCAAACATATTGTGGATGCAGTGAAAGAAACACTGGAAAATACCCCTCCTGAGTTAGCCGCAGACATTGTTGGCAAAGGAATCACCTTAACCGGTGGCGGTGCTCTGCTTCGCGGATTGGACACCTTGCTGGCAAAAGAAACCATGCTGCCTGTCAAAGCTGCAGAAAATGCATTGGATTGCGTAGCAATGGGCGCAGGACTTCTGCTGGAAGAAATTGACGTGTTAAAAATGCTCAATAACGACAGACGACAAATGAAACATTATCGCAGATAATTCTTTGTGGCAATCTCGTCTAACAGTATGCTCCCCGTCGGAGTATACTCCTTTTTTCTCGTTTGACTACCTTGGGAGGTGAATTTTTTTGAGAAGAAACAATCGGAAAAAACCGATTATTATTACTGTAGTATTCGCGGTAATTATCGCTACACTGCTCATCAGTTCAGCAGTAAATCGCGGCAATGTGACATTTTTGGATAACATTGCAAATGTCACCGTGAAACCTGTAGCCCGTTTTTTCACCAACATTGCAAATTCCACCGGTAATTTTTTTAATTTTTTCGGGAATAAGAAGGAACTTGTGGAATCCATAAATGAATTGACTTATAAAAACAATCTGTTAGAACAAGAAAATGCTTCTTTAAGCTCGTTGGAAACCGAGAACGAGCGTCTCAGAGGTCTTTTGGAACTCAAAGAAAAATATCCGGAATATCAAACCACTGCAGCAACTGTAATTGCCAAAGACGGTTCCAACTACGGAAGATTTATTACCATTGATAAAGGCACCGAAAGCGGTATTGCCGTAAATCAGGCAGTGATGTCGCAAAACGGTTTGATAGGTTTGGTATTCGAAGCAGGTCACGGATGGGCAAAAGTGCAAACCATTTTAGACCCCTCCACTTCTGTAGGGTGTCGTATTACCCGTACGGGAGATGTGTCAGTAGCAGAAGGTGACACCACACTGGTCAATAACGGTATGTTAAAAATGCTTTACGTTTCCAAAGAGTTTACCGTTGCAGAAGGTGATTTTGTGGAAACCTCCGGTCTGGGTGAAATTTATCCTCGTGGAATTCCCATTGGAAAAATCAAGGAAATCAAAGTTTCCGAACAACAAAACGCTCAATATGCCACCATTATGCCTTTGGTTGATTTTACCAACATCCAAGAAGTTCTGGTCATTACCAAAAAATAACTGTAAATAAAAGGATTCATTCTATGTTTCAGCCGGAATTTTTAAACTTAATAAAAAAATATTTCTTAGCAGCTGCAATCTTTTTGTTACAGCTTATTTTTGCTGACAGAATTCGTATTCTTGGGGTAGCACCCGATTTTGTGTTTGCGTTTGTGCTGGCCCTTTCTTTCCATAAAGAATCCGGCTATTCCCTATGGTCTGCTATTATTCTCGGCTTTTTCTCAGACTGTGTATCCGGCCGTTTTTTTGGCATTCACACAACGCTGTTGGTACTAACTGCATTAGGTATTCGTGAACTGTACCACGGTGCATTTTCCGAAAACTTTGTTTTAGAAGCTATTTACGGATTGATAGCTTGCTTGTTATATTCCCTGTGCTATGCGCTTTTCACCTCCCTTTTTGAAGGAAATTTCTGGGTGTTACTCTACCGCACTGCCCTGCTGGAATTTGTTTATAATTTTGCGATGTTCCTTTTGATGCACCTTGTTCAGAAGCGAAATCGTAAAAAACACAGGAGTGTGTTTCGCATATGAAAAAAGATCTGTTTTCCCGCATTGCAGTTATCCTTGTAATTGCAGTTGTATTTTTGCTTTTTATCGTATTTCGTCTGTTCTCGTTACAGATTATTAACGGCGAAGAATACGTTCAGGATTCTATGAAGCGCATGGTAAAAACCATGCCTCTAAAAGCACAACGAGGCGAAATATTAGACCGTTATGGTCGGGTACTGGTATCCAGCCAGATTACCTACAACGTGGAAATCACACAATACAAAAAAGATACCAAATGGGTGAATGATACCGTTTATCAACTGATTCGTTTAATGGAACGGGAAAACCAGGAATTTGTGGACAACTTGCCCATTTCTGAACTTCCTTATACCTACACCATGCCCGCTGATGAATTAAAAACATTCTTCTCAAATCTGGAGCTTCCTGAAGATATCTCTGCAGAAAAATGTATGAAAGAATTAACTAAGCGTTATCAGCTCCCGTCAGATATCCCTGCGGAATATCTGAGAAAAATGGTTGCAGTCCGCTCAGAAATGGAACAAAGAGAATTCTCTCAGAATAACCCCTATATATTTGCAAAAAATGTAAATATGAATGTGGTAACCATCATTAAAGAAAATGACCGAAGCTATCCCGGTGCCAATATCGTAACGTCTTACGACAGATTGTATCCGGAGGCGGTTGCTCCTCATCTGCTGGGCCGTGTTGGTTTGATTTACAAGGAAGAATATGATGAGCTGAAAGACTTAGGTTACGGCTTCACTGATATTATCGGTAAAGAAGGCATTGAAAAAGTTTACGATCTGGAATTAAAAGGGAAAGACGGTATTGTAAAAATAGAACAGAATGAATATGGAAAAATCACGCAAACAGACGTTCTGCAAAATGCAGTTCCCGGAAATGACCTGATTTTAACTATCGATCTGGACCTGCAAAAAACAGCAGAAGAAGCTTTGGAAAATATTATCGCAGAACTGGGAAACAGCATTTCCGATATTGGCGGTGGAGCTATTACCGTGGTGGATGTGCATACCGGTGAAGTATTGGCAATGGCATCCTATCCGGATTACGACCTTTCCAATTTCCAAAAAGATTATGCTCAAAATTACAGCAATCCTTTAAAACCATTCTGGAACCGTGCAATTTCAGGAACCTATGCTCCCGGCTCCACCTTTAAAATTCTGACCTCTTTGGCAATTTTAGAAGAAAATATTGCTTCCCCCGGTGAATATGTGCAAGACCTGGGGAAATACACATACTTTAAAGATTATCAACCCACCTGTCATGTGTATCCTGCAAATCACGGATATGTAAATGTATCGGATGCCATCAAAGTATCCTGTAACTATTATTTTTACGAAATGGGCCGCAAACTTGGTATTGAAAAGCTCAACGAATATGCCAAAAAAGTTGGCTTGGGTGAATACACCGGTATCGAAATTCCCGGCGAAGAAAAAGGAATTGTGGCAGGTCCCGAATACCGTAAAAAAATTGATGAACCCTGGTATCCAGGGGATGTACTGCAAGCATCCATCGGTCAATCTGATAATCTGTACACCCCTCTGCAACTTTCTAACTATATTGCTACCGTGGTAAACGGCGGAACCAGATATGAAACACACCTGCTCTATCGAATCAAAGACCGTGCTACCGGTGAGATTAAGGAAATTCATCCCACTGCTTTGGATACCATTTCCATTCAACCGGAAAACTATACGGCAATTATGGAAGGTATGCGTTCCGTTACCGAAGACGGTACCGCCAGCAGCACCTTTACAGATTTCTCTATTCCGGTAGGCGGTAAAACAGGTACAGCAGAAGTGCCGGGCACCAATAATGGTCTGTTTGTTGCCTTTGCGCCGTATGATAATCCTCAGATTGCTATTTCCGTTGTAGTAGAACATGGTGCCCACGGGAACTCTATTGCTCCTGCTGCAAGAGAAGTTATCGCAGAATACTTCCAAGACGGTCAGGAGGAAGTTCAGGAGGATTACGAAAAATTCCAGGTGAAATAGAGGAAATAAAATGGAACGACTGGATAAAATTTTAGCAAACGCCATGGTAGGTTCGAGAAAAGAAGTGGTAAAATTAATTCGTTCAGGTGCTGTAACGGTAAACGAAACCGTAATTACTGACCCGGCGACCAAGGTAAATCCTGACGAAGCAGATATTATCGCAAGTGGAATTCCTGTTTGCTACCGAGAGCATTATCATCTGATGATGAATAAACCGGATGGCTATATCTGTGCCACTGAGGATTTGCGGGAAAAAACAGTACTGGATTTACTCCCTGATGATGAAGTTCCGAAAAACAAAGTATTCCCTGCAGGACGTCTGGATAAAGATACCGAGGGATTTGTGTTTTTAACCACCGACGGTAAACTTGCCCATCGGGTAACAGGGCCGAAAAACCACGTCAACAAAAAATATTTTGTTCAAATTGATAAACCGATGATCCCCGAATGGATTGCAAAATTCAAAAGCGGAATCACCATTGACGATGGCTATGAGTGTAAAAGTGCTTTTTTGGAAATTTTATCGGAGAATACTTGTCACCTCACCATTTTTGAAGGAAAATTTCATCAGGTGAAGCGAATGTTTGAAGCACTTGGTGCCACCGTGACCTACTTAAAACGGGTACAAATCGGAAGTCTTTTGCTTGACGATTCCTTAAAGCTTGGTGAATACAGAGAACTAACCCCTGCCGAAATCACTCTTTTGGAAATCGTACCCGAAGAATACAAGGAGAACCTATGAGAACCGACGATTTTAACTATGTGCTACCCGAAGAAATGATAGCACAAACTCCCCTAAAAGACCGCACCTCCTCCAAAATGATGGTGCTTGATAAAGAAACCGGTAACATTGTGCACAGTCGGTTTTATCATTTAATTGAATATGTAAAACCCGGCGACGTGCTGGTGTTTAACAACACCCGTGTGCTCCCTGCCCGTCTGTACGGCGTGAAAGAAGGCGGCACCGCTCATATCGAGGTGCTTCTTTTAAAACGTCGCAATTTAGACGAATGGGAAGTGTTAATGAAACCTGCCAAACGTATCAAATTAAACGGCAGAATTATTTTCGGTAATGGCGAATTAGTAGCCGAGGTGATTGAAGAATTAGATGACGGCGGACGAATTGTAAAATTCTTCTACGACGGCGTGTTTGAAACAATTTTAGAAAAACTGGGCAATATGCCCCTCCCTCCTTACATCAAAGAAAAACTGGAAGATAAAAACCGTTATCAGACCGTGTATGCCAAATTTGACGGTTCCGCTGCGGCTCCTACCGCAGGTCTTCACTTTACCGAAGAATATATCAAACGGCTGGAAGAAAAAGGGGTTATCACCTGCTATGTGACCCTGCACGTAGGACTGGGAACTTTCCGTCCCGTCAGCGTGGATGATGTGAATAACCACAAGATGCATAAGGAATGGTATCAGGTGCCCAAAGAAACAGCAGATATCCTAAATCTTGCCAAAAAAGAAGGCAGACGGATTATTTCGGTTGGCACCACCAGTCTTCGTACCTTGGAAGCAATGGCGCAGGAACAAGGCGGTATCGTCCCCTGCTCCGGCGAAACCGAAATCTTTATTTACCCCGGTTATGAGTTCAAAGTCATTGACGGATTATTAACCAATTTCCACTTGCCGAAATCCACCCTTTTGATGTTGGTTTCTGCATTATCCGACCGTGAAAAAATCCTAAACGCCTACGAAAAAGCCAAAGAAAATGAATACAGATTTTTCTCCTTTGGCGACTGTATGCTATTATTGTAAAACAAAAAAGCTTCTGCAATGCAGAAGCTTTTTTTATTGCAATATTTCAATTTTGCTCGGTAAATCCTCTTTGTCGGTACAAACCGAGATTTGATAATCTTCAAATTTTTTAGAAAAGAAAGCAATACCTTCGGGATAAATCAAATCTTTGGATTCTTTGGATAAGGCTTTGATTCCTTCGCCTGTGTATTTCACATAACTTTCTTTTTGGCACCAGAGTTCAAAAAACGCCTTGGTACCGTTTTTCTTTACTCTCTCTTGTTCCGATTTCGTAAAATACTTTTCCATCGTTTTCGGGCGGATTCTGGTGATTTTTTCAATATCTGCACCCACGGGAGCATCTCCCACCGCCAACAATAACCAATCACCGCTATGGGAAAGATTGAAATGATACGGACTATCCTTGATAGCGGGTTTTCCGTCACGGTTGATTTTAAATTCTCTTACATCAAATAAATCGGAAAAAACTTTTCTGAGGGCATAATCACCGGCTATTTTTTCAATTTCCCGTTTGGTAGCATCAGGATATTTTTCACGAAATGAAGTCAGTGACAACAAAAATACTTTGGTGTTCATATTTTTCATTTAACCGTTTACCGCGGCAACAAATTTTTTCATACCATCATTTCCTGCCTCGGTATTCTTAAACACACCGCAGTTTTCCAAAATCTTGGCAAAAATCTGTCCCACTTCTTCTTTTTTGGAATCTGTTAACTCACCAAGCTCGTTTTTCAAACGAGCAGGCAGTACTGCCAGGCCCATTGCTTCGATAAGCCCGATATTTTCCTTTTTGATATGGTGATATTCACTATGGGGATGGAAAATACCCAAAGGATGTTCTTCGGTAGTTCTATTATTTCGTAAGATTAAATCCAGTTCAAAATGACCGTCACGATATCTTGCGATAGGAGTGATGGTGTTATGAGGTGCATCGGTATGTGCTAAAATTTCGCAGGATTCATCGGAATATCCACGCCAGGTAGTTAAGATTTTATCCCCCAAATCACACAGTTCTTCAATAGAATCACCAACTAAACGAATGGTAGAAAGTGCCCAGTCCACCACATACGCTTTTACGTTTGTAAAGCCTTCAAATTCAACAGCAAAACGACTGCCACATTTCGCCATAGGGAATTCATAGTTTCCGCCTTGAAAATGGTCGTGAGTTAAAATAGAACCGCCCACAATGGGTAAATCTGCATTGGAACCCACAAAATAATGAGGGAATTTTTTCACAAAATGAAGTAATTTTGAAAAAGTGGCACGATTGATTTTCATGGGAGTGTGCTCACAGTTTAACAGAATACAATGCTCATTATAATATACATAGGGCGAATACTGAAGCGCCCATTTTTCCCCGCAAAGTTCCATAGAAATGATTCTATGATTGGCTCTGGGCGGATGGTTAGAATGACCTTTGAACCCAACATTTTCGGGACATAGCAAACATTTGGGATAACCTGTCTGTTTCTGTGTTTTGGCTGCCGCAATTTCCTTGGGGTCTTTTTCAGGCTTGGATAAATTGATGGTGATATCCAACTCCCCATAAGAAGTGTTGGTTTTCCATTTCAAATCCCGTTTCACACGGTCGGTCATAATATAATTGGAATTTTTGGATAAGTTGTAAAATAAATCGGTTGCTTTTTCGGGATTTTCTTCGTATGCTGCCCAAAATTCACGGGAAAGATTACCAGGTGTGGGCGTGAAATAATCCATAATTTCTGCAGACAGAATATCACGATATGTAACGGTATTCTGTTCTAATTTTCCGTTTTCAAAGGCAACATCGCATAAATCTCCCAACAGCTCCTCCAAACTGTTATGAGCTGTGTACTCCACACGTTCAAAAGAAGAAGCACCGACTAAATTTAAAATGCGGTTTACAATATAACATTCATCCTCACGAGTAATCATTTCCCTTTTGATGCCGTAATCCAACAGTTCGGACAAATATTTGTTAATCATAATACTCTGATGCCTCCGTGATTTCTGATAAAGAGAATATGGCACTTACCTTCCCCAAATACACGTTCCACAGCAGATTTAAATGCATCTACCATTTCCACGGGCACAAAATTCTGGGTAGTACCGCCAAATCCACCTCCGTGCACTCTGTATGCTCCTTTTCCTTCCAACATTTTCTCAGCAATATAAATTGCCAAAGATAATCCCTGTTCTTTGGGATTCACCGTCGCGTACACATTCTGCAGGAATCTGAAGGAAGAATTACCTGATGCAATAATTTCCTGCTTGAAGGATTCGAAATCATCATTGTTTAAAGCTTCAACTTCTTTTTCCACACGAGCATTATCATCTAAATAATGCAAGGAACGAAGCACGGCTCTATCGCCAAACTGTTTCCGCAATGCAACAATATTGGTAAGGATTTCTTCTTTGGTAACTTCTCTCAACACAGATTTACCAAAATACCCTGCCACTGCTTTCATTTCACCGGGGATACTTGCATACTCATTGGTTAAATCCGAGTGATTTCCACCGGTATCCACAATACAAAGCGCATATCCGCTTTTTTGAAAATCAAAGTTTACTTTTTCGATAACAGGACTTTCTTTTTCTTTAAAATCAATGGTAATAATACCACCTACGGAAGATGCCATCTGATCCATCAGTCCGCAAGGTTTTTTAAAATATTCGTTTTCAGCATACTGGGACATTTTCGCAATTTCCACAGCTGATACCTTTTCATCGTTAAATAAACCGTTTAAGATTGTGCCAATGAGCACTTCAAAAGCAGCGGAAGAAGAAAGTCCGGACCCTCTTAAAACGTTGGACGTGGAATAAGTATCAAATCCACCAATCTGATATCCTAACTGTTGAAAACGAGCAGCCATGCCGCGAACTAGGGAAACAGACTGTTCTGCTTCCTCTTCGTGAATTTCCAAATCATTAATTGCCACAACAGCCTCCCGATGCCCTTTAGACTGCACTCGAATACGTCCGTCTGCATTTTTGGAAGCCACGGCAATTACATCTAAATTCACGCTCCCTGCCAGAACTTTTCCTAAATTGTGGTCAGTATGATTTCCGCCGATTTCAGTTCTGCCCGGTGCGGAAAAAATCATCAAATCATCACGTTCTCCATAAATCTCGCAAAATTTTTCAACAGCCTCTATGTAACGAGTTTTCTGAACGGAAACATTTTCTTTTCCGTAAAGCTCTATAAGGCGTTCATCCGCCTGATTGATTTTTTGAATCAGTTGTTCTTTATTAGCCATAATTCTCTCCCTGTCAACAAATTGATTTCATGTTTTTTATCGAATCTCGTTTCATACAGATAATCATGGATTACATCTTCCGCAAGGCTCATATCCTTTTGCCACAGCATCTTCATACGAAATCGGAATTTGAGATTTGGAAAGCGAACTACATCCCTCCCGATGATATTTACTGCCGGATTTCGTAATATACAAATTACTGCTTGCCGAAGTAACAGCTGTTTGGGGTTGTTTGGTTGCTTGCGGTTTTTCGGTGGCCCGCGGTGTCGCCGTTGCCTTAGGCTTTTCGGTTACCTGGGGTGTTACGACCTCTGGCACTTGTGTTTCAGTGGCAGTTTCTGTTTCCTGAATTGGTTGCACATCTTCAGTAAATGCCGTAGCCTCTTCGGATACGGTTTCCGCATCAATCACCTCTTCAACAGGAACCTCTGCTTCTGTTTCGACCATTTCCTCCACAACCGGCTCCGAGGTAGGCTCCGGAGACGGTGTAACAGGTGCCACTGAAGGAATCGGTGTAACAACAGGTACAACCATCATTTGCTCTCCCGTCGGAGTCATCCATACCGGAGTGGTCTGATAAATCTGACGATACCGGCATAATAAAAGCACACAATGTATATTGACGATCAAACTAAAACAAAGAAGGAATAGCACAGCAATGTTTGCCCATTTCTTGAAATTTTTCGGCATTGTGTCCCTCCCCTCTTTCTTACTTCATTTTTTTTGCAAATAAGCTTTAATATCATCATTATAACTTGAATTTTTGGTTCTGTCAATGAAGAATGTAAAATTATCGAAAAAATTTCCAGATTAGATATTGACAAATCTTAAAACATCGTGTATAATGTCATAGTGTTAAATATTTAGGGGTATAGTTCAGCTGGTAGAGCGACAGTCTCCAAAACTGTAAGTCGTGGGTTCAAATCCTACTGCCCCTGCCACCGAAAAGCCTGTAACCGCAAGGGTTACGGGCTTTTTTTGTGCGCTGTTCTAACTTTTGTTCTAACTTTTTCTCCGATTACCCTTGATTTAAGCGGGTTTTAAAGAGGTCTAATGTTCCGCGATTTAAATCACGCCGTGCGTGAACGTATGTCTTCTCGGTAATCTGTGTCCCGCTGTGTCCTAAGAATTTGGACACATTATAAATGGGAATATTGTTGTCTACCATAATGCTGGCAACGGTATGCCGTAACCGATGAGGCGTGATTCGTTTACCGAATAATTTTTCGGTCAGATTCCCGATTTGTCTGGTCACCTGAGTGTCACTGTAGGGACGGCCGTCAGGATACTTGATTACTAAATCGTTTTTGATGTAATCGGCTCCAAACATGTTGCGGTGTTCTTCCTGCTTCGCCTTTTCCTGCTTTAACAATGCAATCAGAGTTTCGTCGATATACATCGTTCTGTTGGAACTGTGCGTCTTGGTACTATACTCCACGTTTTCTTTTGATACAGACGTCCTGGTGGCGCAAATTTTGATCTCTCCGCTCTCTAAGTCCACATTCTTCCATTCTATCCCCAACAACTCACTACGACGGATTGCCGTCTCACACAGAAGCATAATCGCAAGATACAAGTGGTGGGACTTTGCTTCCTCAAGAAATATCTTGTATTCCTCTTCCGTCAGCGTTTCTATCATCGGTGCTTCCACTCGGATAAATCTGACCTTGGTGTGAGGGTTGGTGGGTATTAAGTCGTCGTAGAAGGCATCATGTAACGCTTTGGACAACACGCCCTGCTGATTGCGGATGGTCTTGGCAGACAGTTTCTTCGTATTCTTACAGTAGTCGTAATATGTACGAAGGGTGGACGGTCTCACATTTTGCAATTTGATATTTAATTTCTTAAAATACGGTAAAATATGCTGGTTGAGATAGCTTCTGTAATTCTTACGGGTAGTTTCACGAACTTCGGTGGTTGCCACCCATTCTTCCAAATACCGATGGAAGGAAACATCTGTGGGAATTACCTCAAAATTTTCCAGCTTCTCGTATTCCACAATGGCTTTTATCAGCATATCCTGTGCCTGTCGTCTGTTCCCTTTTACCTCAAGTCCCGTGGCAATCCACGTCTTCTGAGGTTTGGTGTTTAATACGATGTAATAATACGAGTTACCGTTTTTTGTTCTTTTTTCTTGTAGGCTACCTGTCATGGTGAGCTCCTTTCTGTTCGCCTACATACACGCTATACATCCATTATATAGCATGCATGCAGGATATACAATAGTTTTTTCTTTTTTTTGATATTTTTCTTGTTTTTTGTCGTTAACTCATACAGGATTCTATCAGTTTGATGACGGATCTCTTTAAAATCCTGTGTTTGCCTGCTATCAGCATGGCTTCTATCTGTCCCGACTTCACTAAATTGTAAGCCGAATTCTTTCCGATTCTGAGGATTTCACATAAATCATTGATGCTTAAAACGTCGCCGTAACTTTCTAACATATTTTGTTTCCTTTCGTATTGATTGATATTTTTTGTTTCGGGAAGTATGGGAATCTTCGGACTTTTTCAAAATTGGCCAGTCAACTGTAATAACGCCCTGCAAAAAGAACCGTGTTTCACGTTGTTCTATAACTCCCGATTTCAACTTTTCGTCTTTGTTTTTCGGGGATACCCCCTGTTTTTACGCAGTTTACACAAGTTTTTTTCTGAAAAATAAGCTCTTAGCAAAAAAATTCGGTGAGAATTTTTGAGCCCTCGCGTGCGTGAGAAAAAACAGCTTCAAATATTGCCAACGGACAACTGGAATCCGCTTTTGCAGAAATCGAACAACAATCATACGAACCCCGTATCTTAAAAGAGTTGTTTGAAGATGTCTGCTCATAGAATAGCTTCATAAAGTTGTTTTTTGATAAAATTTCAGCAACCGATAAACGTGTTTGCATGCACAAATAAGAAATTTCGTTCCCCTTGAAAAAGCCCGAAATCTCCGCCCTTTTTAAGGTATCATAAATCAAAAATTTTGACTTGAAATAACAAAAAGCCCGCTTCCGTCCGAAGCGAGCTTTTCTCGTTTTGCTTGTTATTTTTTATAATTTAACCAAAGAACACCGTTCTCATATTGCTTGATTTCCTTTAGATTGAAATCGCAAATTCCGCTATCTGTAAATAAAGGTTTGCTGTCAGAATCCGCTATCACGGGAGCCATCACCAGACTCAACTCGTCAACCACATCAGAACGCTCAAAATATCCGTTCACGACACTTCCACCCTCGAGTAGCAGTGTGTGTATCCCCAACAATTCTGTGAGCTTTGAGAGGGCTTTTTCGACGTTTATTTCATCCTCTCCTGCGAAGATGTACGGAATCCCCATTTCTT